>NZ_LWFH01001089.1:0-78025 GCF_001635725.1 Oleiphilus sp. HI0066 | reverse complement strand
ATCAATAAGGAAGCTGCTGTCCTCTTGCGCAGTGATATCTGAGCTGCTGGTTGTAGAGTAGTCCGTTGTGAACTCCCCAACAATTTCTTCTAAGATATCTTCCATTGTTGCAAGTCCCTGAACATCACCATATTCATCAACCACAATGCCGATTCTGCGTTTTGCTTTTTGAAATTGAAGTAACTGATGGTTTAGCGGAGTACTTTCGGGGATAAAATAGGGCTCACGACATGCCTGCAGTAGTGCTGCTTTATTTGGCTCAGCATGAGACAAAACTTTTGTCATGTTTCGCAGGTGGAGTACACCAATTATGTTGTTGATGTCTCCCTTGTAGACGGGGAGCCTAGTGTGTTGCGAGCTTCTAGCTTGTTCGATCAAATCATCTAGGTTGTCTTCAATATCTAGTCCAATCACTTCATTCTTAGGAATCATGATGTCGTTGACAGTTACTTTCTCTAGATCAAGGATACTGATCAGCATGTCTTGGTGAGAGCGAGGGATTTTATTGCCAGCTTCATGGACGAGTGTTTTTAGCTCTTCTCTCGTTATATGGTTCTCAGTCTGCGCTGAGGTATTAATGCCCAGTATTTTTAATAGGTTGTTGGTGACTAGGTTTACAGACCAAACAGCAGGGTATAGCAGTTTTAGGAGTGGCTTGAGAATGTGGGCTGCTGGAAACGCTATCTTTTCTGGGTGATAAGCTGCAAATGTTTTTGGAGTGATTTCGGCGAAAATTAAAATGGTTAGCGTAAGTAACGCGGTTGCGATCGCAATACCTGCATCACCCCAGAGACGGATTGCGATAACTGTAGCAATTGAAGAGGCAAGTATGTTTACGAAATTATTGCCGATCAAAATAACGCTGATAAGTTGATCTGTGCGGTCGAGCAGGTCGCTCGCTTTGTTTGCGCCTTTATGTCCTTGTTTCTTTAGATGCTTAAGACGGTACTTGTTGAGTGACAGCATTCCTGTTTCGGAACTTGAGAAAAAGCCGGACAACATTATAAGAACGCCAAGGGAGCCAAATAGCCAGGTAAGGGAAGTTTCGTTCAAGGTAAAGCTCGGTTGCTAGAAAAAGAAATTACAGTATAGATTCAAGAACTATCTTGGTGCCAAAAAAACCAAGCATTAACGACCCTGTGCCCCATAAGGTAAGGCTTGCTGCGAGTGAGCCCCTCCAACCATATTGGCGTCTGCCGAACAACAGTACGCCGAACAGCACCAAAGAAACTAAAGAGAAGAATGTTTTGTGTGCAAGATGTTGCGCGAAGAGATCATGCACGAATATGAAGCCTAGAGTGATCGCTATAGCAAGGAATAAGGTGCCTATTCTTAACAAATCAAACAAGGTGCTTTCCATTACGAGTAATGGTGGGAGAGAGCTATTCGAATGTAGGTGTGATTTAAGCTGTCGGTTACGGTAAACAACAAAGATTGCTTGTACGGAGGCCAAGCATAGAATGCTATAGGCCAAAATAGACAATGCGATATGCACTAAAATTCCGTTATCAAGTTGATTCGGGGCGTCATCCGGACGAATTGCAAGCATGCTAATCATGCTGAGTGCGGCAGCTGGATACATGATAAGCAGCATATTATGTATCGGTTTACGCGTTGCAAATATGATAAATACAACGACTGATATGCACGTAATGATGGCCGTACTATGGACGAGGTCGAATGATTGGTGTTGGCCGAAACTAATTACGATACTGCTTGCTTGAGCTATTGCAGCAACCAGTCCACTAGTGATTGGGATGATGTTGCGTGGCGCAGATTTTCTTATAATTTGTATGGCTTTGAAGCCTGAGCCTAGTAAATAGAGGCATATTGCTATCAAAGCGAGTAAAGATGCGTTCATTTAACTGCGTTAGTCTGAGACTTTCGATTTAATTAATTTTGATTGTCGTTATAATGCGCTGTTTGCGAATACTTGGCAATAATCATTAGAGCTATAAAACATGTTTGAGAATCTTAGCGAAAGGCTTTCCGAAAGTCTTAAAAAGGTCACTGGTCAGGCAAAATTAACTGACGACAACATCAAGGGTACGTTACGCGAAGTAAGGATGGCTTTGCTCGAGGCGGATGTAGCCTTGCCTGTGGTGAAAGATTTTGTTGAGCAGGTTCGCACTAGAGCTCTTGGTCAAGAGGTGATGAGAAGTCTATCGCCAGGGCAAGAATTTATTCGAATTGTTAATGACGAGCTTACGGCTGTGATGGGGGCAAAGTCTGAAGGGCTTAGTCTAAATGCTCAGCCGCCAGCAGTCGTTTTAATGGCTGGTCTGCAGGGTGCGGGTAAAACAACCTCGGTAGCTAAATTGGCGAGATATCTCTCAGAGCGAGAGAAGAAAAAAGTAATGGTCGTTAGTGCTGATGTCTATCGTCCGGCGGCAATCAAACAATTGGAAACGCTTGCTGGTGAAGTTGGTGCTACATTCTTCCCAAGTACAGCGGACCAAAAGCCTGTAGCTATTGCTGAGGCGGCTATTGCTGAAGCAAAGCTTAAATTTATGGATGTGCTGATTGTCGATACAGCTGGCCGATTGGCGGTTGATCAAGAGATGATGGCTGAAATAGCTGACCTTCACGCATCAGTTAACCCTGTCGAAACCTTATTCGTAGTTGATTCGATGACCGGTCAGGATGCTGCGAATACAGCGAAAGCATTTAACGATGCGCTTCCGCTGACGGGTGTTGTTCTTACAAAGACAGATGGTGATGCGCGCGGTGGTGCAGCGTTATCGGTTAGAGCGATTACTGGTAAGCCTATCAAGTTTATGGGTGTTGGCGAGAAGATTGACGCGCTAGAGCCTTTTTATCCTGATCGTCTCGCATCAAGAATTCTTGGAATGGGTGATGTACTCAGTCTTATCGAGGATGCAGAAAGAAAGCTTGATAAAAAGAAAGCGGACAAGCTGACTAAGAAGATAAAGAAAGGTAAAACCTTTGATTTGGAAGATTTTAGAGATCAGCTCCTGCAAATGAAAAATATGGGTGGTGTAGCTGGTCTGCTCGATAAGCTTCCTGGTATGGGGCAAATGGGACAGATGGCACAGGCCGCGCAGTCCCAAGTAAACGATAAGTCTTTAGGGCAGTTAGAAGCGATCATTTCATCGATGACGCCAAAAGAGCGTCGATACCCAGATTCCATCAATAATAGCAGAAAGCGCCGGATAGCAACGGGCTCTGGAACTCAGATCCAAGATGTGAATCGTCTTTTAAAGCAACATAAGCAGATGGCTAAAATGATGAAGAAATTTAGCAAAAAAGGCGGAATGGCGAATATGATGAGAGGGATGCAGGGGATGATGCCGCCCGGCGGTGGCGGCGGTCCTTTCGGTCGTTTCTAGCTATCTAACGCTTAGTTAATTGAAAAGAAGCGTAAAAATGTAAATGGGTGTTTTCAATTTCGTAGTATTGCTATAGAATACGCGCCCTTTCGAGTCCCTCAGTTAATGCATTTGCTGTATGGGGGCTTTATATAGTTAAACTGTTTATCAGGATGTATTAGCAAAATGGTTAAAATCCGTTTATCTCGTGGTGGCTCTAAGAAGCGCCCATTCTACCACTTAACTGTGGCAGACAGCCGTTCATCTCGCGATGGTCGTTTTATCGAGCGTGTTGGTTTCTTCAACCCTGTTGCACGTGGCCAAGAAGAGCGTTTGCGTGTTGATGCAGAACGTGTTGAGTACTGGGTAGGTCAAGGTGCTCAAATTTCTGATCGCGTTAAAACTTTACTAAAAGACGCTAAAGCGGCTTAAGTCGTTTTAGCGGAGGCCCGTTGTGAGTTCCAATAACGAAACCATTATGGGCAAAGTGACGTCTGTTTACGGCGTCAAAGGTTGGGTGAAAGTGTTTTCATATACTCAGCCAAAAGAGAACCTAGCAAAATATAAAGTTTGGTCTTTGCAAAAGTGTGGTAAGACACAGGATGTAAAGGTTAAGCAGTGTAAGGTTCATGGCAATGGATTAGTTGCACACATCGATGGGTATGATGATCGTGATCAGGCTAAAGAGCTTGCAGAGTCATATATTAAAATTGATGTTGCATCGCTGCCCGAGCTGGAAGCTGGTGACTTTTATTGGCATCAGTTAGAAGGTCTAAAAGTGCTTACTATAGAGGGTCAGCTTCTGGGTAAAGTTCATCACTTGATGGAAACTGGCTCAAATGACGTGCTAGTTATTCGTAAGTGTGAAGGCAGCTTGGATGCAAAAGAGCGGCTAGTTCCTTATTTGCCGGATCAGGTTGTTAAGTCGGTAGATCTTGAGTTATCTCAAATGACCGTGGACTGGGATCCAGAGTTCTAAGCGTTTATGTGGTTCGGACTAGTTAGTCTTTTTCCTGAAATGTTTGAACCATTTTCTGTATCGGGCGTATTTGGACGCGCGGTCAGTAAAGGATTGGTCGAGTTAGACTTGGTGAATCCTAGAGATTTTGCACACGACAAGCATAAAACCGTGGATGACAGACCTTACGGGGGCGGTCCGGGAATGCTTATGAAGGTTCAGCCTTTGCGTGATGCAATTGAGTTTGCTAAAGCCGAAGCTGAGCGAAAAGGTAAGTCTGCGCCTAAAGTGGTTTACTTGTCTCCTCAAGGTAAGAGGCTAGATGACAAGCTTGCTAGAGAGTTGGCTCAAGAACCTTCTTTAGTGCTGGTCTCGGGTCGTTATGAAGGAATTGATGAGCGTTTAATAGAGACGCATATCGATTTGGAAGTTTCGATCGGTGATTATGTGTTGAGCGGTGGAGAGTTAGCTACACTAGTTGTTATGGATTCGGTGAGCAGGCACTTAGAAGGAGTGCTTGGTCATACAGAATCTGCAAAAGAAGATTCTTTTGCGAATGGTTTGCTTGATTGTCCTCACTATACGAGGCCTGAAGTGCTTGAAGGAGAAGTGGTTCCCTCGGTATTGTTATCGGGTGATCATGAAAAAATTCGCAAGTGGCGATTAAGTCAGTCACTTGCAAGAACGTACGAGCGACGACCTGACTTGCTCGACAAAATTGAATTGAACCAAGAGCAGCAACAGCTTTTGGAAGAGTTTTTAAAAGACGTGAATCGGTAGGTAAGGTTGAGATAACCTGATCTACTCAATTTTTGGAGAGTAAAATGAGCAGCAAGAACAACATCATCAGCGCAATTGAAGCTGAGCAAATGACAACAGAAGTGCCTGAGTTTGGCCCAGGTGACACTGTTGTAATCCAGGTTAAAGTTAAGGAAGGTAACCGTGAGCGTCTTCAGGCGTTCGAAGGTGTCGTTATTGCTAAGCGTAATCGTGGCTTAAACTCTTCTTTTACTGTTCGTAAAATCTCTTACGGTGTAGGTGTAGAGCGTACATTCCAGACTTTCAGTAAGCTAGTTGATAGCATTACTGTTAAGCGTCGTGGTGATGTTCGTCAGGCTAAGTTGTACTACTTGCGTGAGCTTAGTGGTAAGGCTGCACGTATCAAAGAGAAGCTTAACTAAGTTTATATTGATTTATAAAAAACCCCGACTCGTCGGGGTTTTTTGCGTTTACGGTTAGGTGATCCTTGTTCGTAGTTTTTATTTATAAGATATTGAACGTTCTCTGATGCATGTGATCATATAAGGGATAAATTTAAATGGGGTTGTTATGAAGTTAAGTAATATATGTGGTCTTTTATTCGCTTGCATGCCGGTGTTCGCTATCGCTGAAGTTGAACAAAATATTGAGTCGGCCTTGAAAAAAGCTGTCCCGCAATTGGAGGTTGTTTCGGTTGCTGAAACGCCAGTTGGCGGTATCTATCAAGTTCATGATCAAAGTGGGCAGGCGATTTTTGTCTCAAGTAACGGTGAGTATTTTTTTACAGGCGAGTTGTACAGCACAATTGGTGGTCGACTTGAGAATATTAGTGAAAAAGAGCGTCAGGCAAAGCGTGGTGAGTTGTTGAAATCGATCGAAGCTTCGGAGCTGATCACTTACAAGGCTAAAGGTGAGGAAAAGGCCCAAATTAAAGTCTTTACTGATATTGATTGTGGTTACTGTCGAAAGCTGCATCGGGAAATACCTAAAATGAATGAGTTGGGTATAACGGTGAGCTATATGAGCTTCCCTCGCGCCGGTGTTAACAGTGCGTCTTATGATAAATTAACGTCCGTATGGTGTGCCGACGATTCGCTTGAGGCAATGAATGAGGCAAAAGAGGGTCGTCTAGATTCAAAAGTTAATCGAAGTACTGGTCGTCTAAATGATGTGGCTAGTTGTAAAAATCCTGTCGCTAAGCAGTATCGGTTAGGGCAGCAATTTGGTGTGACTGGAACGCCCGCTATTGTTTTAGAGGGTGGCACCTTAATTCCTGGCTATATGCCTGCTGAGCAATTTGCCGAACGTTTAGGTATTTAATTACGCATTAGGCCGGGACTGTTTGTCTCGGCTTAGTTTCTAACCATGTCAAACTCTCGCTAAAAAGCGCGTTTTAAATCATTGATTCCATTCTTTTTGTCCCTTCTACCCGTTATACTATGCGCCCGTTTTAAGGGCTAGTTTTTTAGCTTTCAGTTGATTTAAGAGGTACGTGTTTTGAAAACACTCAAATTGGGCATATGCGGTCTTGGTACTGTAGCGAGTGGCGTGGTTAATGTTTTAAATCGAAATCGTGAAGAGATTTCAGCACGCACGGGTTGCTCGATTGAAATTATTCAGATTGCTTCGCGCACGAAGAAAGACAATTGTGATTTGACAGGTATCGACTTTACAACGGATTTGAACGCTGTTGTAACAAACCCCGAAGTAGATGTTGTGCTTGAGTTGATTGGCGGCTACAGCCCTGCAAAAGAGTTAGTAGAGACGGCTCTTCAGGCAGGTAAGCACGTTGTAACGGCTAACAAGGCTTTGATTGCAGAGCACGGCAATGAACTATTTGCTTTGGCTAATTCTGCGGGAGTTAGTCTTTGTTACGAAGCGAGCGTTGCAGGTGGTATCCCGATTATTAAATCGGTACGCGAAGGCTTGGCGGCCAATGATATTTCAAGTGTTGCAGGTATTATCAACGGTACCGGTAATTTTATTCTTACTGAAATGCGCGATAAAGGTCGAGACTTCGAGGACGTTTTGAAAGAGGCTCAGGCTCTTGGATATGCTGAAGCAGATCCAACGTTCGATGTCGAAGGAATTGACGCGGCTCATAAGCTTGTTCTTCTGGCATCAGCGGCTTTTGGTATCACTCTTCAATTTAAAAAAGCGTTTACCGAGGGGATTAGTAAGGTTTCTACAGATGACGTTAATTATGCTGAGGAACTTGGTTATACGATCAAACACCTTGGGATCGCTAAGAAACGCGGAGATGGCGTCGAACTTCGCGTTCACCCGACGTTAATTTCTAAGTCTGCGTTGATATCAAAGGTCGACGGCGTAATGAATGCTGTAGTTGTTACGGGTGATGCAGTTGGTGACACACTTTACTATGGGGCAGGGGCTGGATCAGAAGCAACAGCTTCAGCAGTGATAGCTGATGTAGTAGATGTGGCGCGTGCTTTAGTTGCCGGCGCTAAACCGATTGTTCCGGGCTTAGGGTTCGAAGCGGAAGCTCTCAAGGATACCAGCATCATTGAAATTGGTGATGTTGTATGTCCGTTTTATTTGCGAGTGATGGCTACGGATGCACCGGGAGCTCTTGCATCGATTACTAGCATTATGAGTAAGCACGGGATCAATATTGATTCGATTACCCAGCGAGAAAACGAGCAGGTTGGTGATATGACGCCCGTAATTATGCTCACTCATGAAGTAAAAGAAGATGTCGTGAATCTGGCAATTAGTGAGATCGAGCAACTTTCAAATACAGCAGGTGTGGTTGTTAAGCATCGTGTAGCGCAGTTTTAATAGGTAGAAAAATGAAATATATCAGTACTCGTGGTGAAGCTCCTGCTTTAAATTTTGAAGACGTATTGCTTGCTGGCTTGGCTAGTGATGGCGGCTTGTATGTTCCTGAATCATTGCCACGTTTTACCCAAGAAGAAATCGCTTCGTGGCGTGGTCTTCCATATTCTGAACTTGCTTACAAAGTCATGTACCCGTTCGTAGAAGGTTCTATTCCTTCTGACGATTTTAAGGCGATGATCAATGAGACTTACGTGGTATTCGATCACAAGAGTGTCGCCCCGCTAGTTCAAATTGATAGTAATGAGTGGGTCATGGAGTTGTTTCGTGGTCCAACATTAGCTTTTAAAGATTTTGCTCTGCAATTGCTAGGGCGTTTACTAGATTATGTTTTAAAGCGTCGTGATGAACGAGTAGTTATCATGGGAGCGACCTCTGGTGATACTGGTTCAGCAGCTATTGAAGGTTGTCGCCACTGTGACAATGTAGATATTTTTATCCTTCATCCTCATAACCGAGTGTCGGATGTTCAGCGTAAACAAATGACGACCATCATTGCTGACAATGTATTTAATATCGCTGTTGAAGGTAATTTTGACGACTGTCAAAACATGGTTAAAGAAAGTTTTGCGGATCAATCCTTCCTTGAAGGGACGCGTCTTGTTGCGGTTAATTCTATTAACTGGGCACGAATTATGGCGCAGATCGTATACTACTTTAGTGCTTCATTAGCTCTAGGTGGCCCGTCGCGAAGTGTTTCATTTTCGGTTCCGACAGGAAATTTTGGTGATATTTTTGCCGGCTATCTGGCGAGAAATATGGGATTGCCGATTAACCAATTGGTTGTCGCGACGAATCGTAATGATATTTTGCACCGATTTATCAGCAAGAATCATTATGCGTTAGAGCCGCTTCACAAAACATTATCGCCAAGCATGGATATCATGGTGTCGAGTAACTTTGAGCGTCTATTGTTTGATCTGTATGGTCGAGATGGCAAAACTCTAGCTAATTTGATGGTTAAGTGGAAAACAGAGTCGGGCTCTATTGAAGAAGAGCGTTGGAATTCTGCTCGTAGCTTGTTCGATAGTTGTGCGGTTGATGACGATCGTACTTGTGCTGTGATCAAAGAGGTATTTGAAGCAACAGAATACTTACTTGATCCTCACACGGCTATCGGCGTTGATGCTGCGCGCAAGACACGTCGTGATCAAGCAATTCCGATGGTAACACTTGGTACTGCGCATCCTGTTAAGTTTCCTGAGGCTGTAGAGAAATCTGGCGTTGACGTTTCTCCTGCGTTGCCGATCCATATGGCAGATTTATTTGATCGAGAAGAGCGCTATGATGTGCTTGATAACGACATTTCAAAAATCCAAGAATATGTTGTAGAGCATCGCCGTACGTAATTATTGTTAAATCAGGCGTAGCAGCCGTGCTGCGCCTTTTCTCCATTCCTCATTGAGTTGCGCTTATGCAGCGAAAGATAGTCCAGCGGGCTCTTCCAGAAAATTATAAATCACTCCCCGACATACCAGAGTTTTTATCAAAAATTTATGCTGCACGCGGTGTTGTTTCTGCTGATGAGCTAAGTCTTCAGCTTAAGTCAATGGCAAGTGCTGCTAAGCTGAAAGGTCTCGATACCGCCGTAGCTCTGCTTGTTGATGTCTTGTCTGCTAATGGACGGATTGTCATTGTAGGGGACTTCGACGCTGATGGTGCCACAAGCACGACCATAGCCTACGAGGCGTTGCGTGAGTTTGGGGCGAATAATGTCGATTATCTTGTTCCTGATCGCTTTAAATTTGGTTATGGGCTAACGCCTGAAATTGTTGATCTGGCCGCTCAATCAAATCCTACTCTAATAGTAACGGTTGATAATGGGATATCTAGTCACGAAGGTGTTGCGCGCGCGCATGCCTTGGGTATTAAGGTTATTGTCACTGATCACCATTTACCTGGCGACGAACTTCCAGATGCAGACGCGATTGTGAATCCGGCTCAGTACGGTTGCAACTTTCCCTCTAAGAATATGGCTGGTGTGGGTGTTATTTTTTATGTGATGTCCGCATTACGAGCCTCTCTCCGTACGATCAATTGGTTTCAAGATAAGAACCTTGTTGAGCCAAATATGGCTGCATATCTTGATCTTGTGGCATTAGGTACGGTGGCTGACTTGGTTGCTCTGGATTTTTATAATCGAATCCTCGTAGAGCAGGGTATGCGGCGAATTCGTGCGGGTAAAGCACGGCCGGGTATTTTGGCGTTATTTGAGGTTGCAGGTCGGAATTACGAAACAGCTGTTACAAGTGATCTTGGTTTTGCGGTTGGTCCTCGTTTAAACGCGGCGGGGCGATTAGATGATATGTCGACAGGTATTGAATGTTTGCTTTCGCGAGACATGCTTGATGCGCGTCAACGTGCTCAGGTTTTGAATGGCTTGAATCAGGAGCGCAAGCATATTGAGGAAGATATGCGAAGAGACGCCGATGCGGCATTTTCCCAAATCAATATAGACCAGCCTCCAAAGGCCTTTGTGCTATATGAAGAGCACTGGCATCAAGGTGTGATTGGTATTCTGGCTTCTCGCGTGAAAGAAAAGTTTCATCGTCCTGTTGTCGCGTTTGCACCTGAGAGCGATGACCCTGATCAGATCAATATATTGAAGGGGTCTGCACGCTCTATTCCTGGTTTGCATATGCGCGATGCCTTAGATGTCGTTGCGAAAAAGTATCCAGACGTTTTAGTTAAGTTCGGTGGTCATGCCATGGCCGCAGGTATGAGTATCGAGGTAGCTAAATTAAGTGTATTTGAATCAGCTTTCCAGGATGTTGTTGAATCTTTGCTCGGTGAAGAGGATCTTGAGGCGATCATTTATACGGATGGTGAGCTCGATCCAGCAGCGCTGACAATTTCAAATGTCGAGCAAATTGAACGTGCAGGGCCGTGGGGGCAAAAGTTTCCAGAGCCTTGTTTCGATGCACAAGTAAGGGTTGTGCAGAAGCGCGTATTAAAAGAGAAACACCTAAAGCTTGTTGTTGAGTTTGAAGGTGGCGAGCTATTCGATGCTATTCAGTTTTCAAGCCCCTATTGCTCGGAAGATCTCACTAATATTCGTTTAGTATTTCGTCCTTCAATCAATGAATTTAGGGGGCGACGGAGCGTTCAATTAATGATTGATTACATCGAGCCAGTAGACTAAAAAATAGCTGCGCTTAGTTTGTTTCTAAACGCGTGATGTTGATTTCGTACTTCTCGCCATCTGACTCTGTTTGAATGAACTTCAAAAGGGCATATGGTGATTCGGTATCGATCCAGAACTTTGTTTCTCTCTGGGCTTCTCCTTCACGAACCTTTTCGATTATCGTCGCTGTCTTTGTGCCAATCTTAGTTTCAATTGTTTGCTCTCCAATTGCTTTAAAACGATATTTCCTGATGCTGCCTTTATGAGCGACTTGATAGTCAAATTCGTCGGCGTTTGAAAATGCATTGTCGAGCTGTATTTGAAGTTGGTAGCTTAATCGATCTAAGGTTGGTCCTGCGTTAGTGTAAGTCCATTCTTTTTTCTTGTAGCGTTCTTTGATTTTCGTGTCGTCAAAAAATTCAACACGTTGATAGCGGTTTTTTATGAATGTTCCTTCGAGGGCGTAGCTATACAAAGAGGGAGTGATCATTTGATCAGTGATAGAAAAGGTCGATTGTTCATGGATTGTTGCCGGTAGCGTGTCGACATAGAACGTGTAAAGCCAGGCGTCATTCTCTAATTTGCGTAGCTCTCTCGTTGCTGTCCCGCTGAGCGATAATCCGTGATCAATGTGCGCTTCATAATGGGCTTTATGTGGGACTAACTGATGGGATGAGAGGGAGGTCGTTTCTGCATAGCATGACAATGCTATTAGGTTCGTTAATACGCAAATGAACTGTTTCATACCAACTCCCTTTAATCTTCAGCTATTTGTATTTAATGCAGTGTGCGCTTGTTATCCAATATTAAGCCCGAACCTGGGATTTCCTGAGAGTCGAGGTATACATTGTTTCCGTCAAGTGACAAGCGACCCTCTGCCATCCATTTTAGTGCAATTGGGTAAATAATGTGCTCTTGTTCTTGAACTTTTTTTGCAAGCGATTCTTGAGTCTCTGTTGCAGAAACGTCAACCTTAGCTTGAATGATATTCGGCCCCGCATCTAGTTCTGGGACAACATAATGCACTGTGACGCCATGCTCAGCATCCTGATTTTCTAGCGCTCTTTTGTGCGTGTTAAGTCCAGGATAAAGAGGAAGTAGCGACGGGTGAATATTTACAAGTTTGCCCAGATATTGGTTTACAAAATCTTTGCTCAAAATGCGCATAAAGCCGGCAAGTATGACTATATCCGGCTGGTATTCGTTTATTTGGCGAATCAACTGTACGTCAAATAATTCTCGTTGAGGATATTTTTTGTGCTCAATTACATGCGTTTTGATTTCTGCATCTGCCGCGCGTTCTAGTCCCTTTACATCTGGCACGTTCGAGATAACGGCGCAGATGTCTAAAGGGAGTTCGCCAGAGCTTGATGCATCAATAATGGCTTGAAGATTTGAACCATTTCCAGATATAAGGACGACAGCTTTTGGTAGAGGTGCTGGTTCCGCTTCCATTTTTTCTTAGCCTCTTAATTCAACGGCTTCTTCGTCGTCACTTTTGTCTTCAATTAGACCAATTAACCAAGCTTGTTCGCCTAGTTCATTGAGCTTGTTGACTGCCGCGTCGGCTTGATCTTGAGGTACGCAAACCACCATACCCACACCGCAGTTGAAGGTTCGATACATTTCGGTCGCATCAACGTTACCGTTGGCTTGCAGCCACTGAAAGATTGGCGGAAGCTCCCATGAAGAGCTATTAATGACGGCTTTACAGCTGTCGGGCAACACGCGTGGGATGTTTTCTAGTAAGCCGCCGCCGGTGATGTGCGATAGGGCATTTACTTGCAAGTCTGAGATAAGTGAAAGCAAATTCTTCACGTATATGCGCGTTGGTTGCATCAATGCGTCGGCAATGACTTGGCCATCATCTAACTGCGCTGAAACGTCTGCGCCAGATACTTCAATGATCTTGCGGATAAGCGAGTATCCATTAGAGTGTGGGCCACTTGAAGCGAGGCCGATAAGTGCATCACCTTGGCGAACATTTGAGCCATCTATGAGTTGTGATTTTTCGGCAACGCCTACGCAGAATCCTGCTAAGTCGTAATCATCACCGTGATACATGCCGGGCATCTCTGCGGTTTCACCGCCAACAAGTGCGCAGCCTGACTGTAAACAGCCTTCACCGATACCACTGACTACTTGCTCAGCTACATCTATGTTCAGTTTTCCTGTTGCATAGTAATCTAAGAAGAATAGAGGCTCTGCGCCAGCTACGATAAGATCGTTGACACACATAGCAACTAAATCGATACCGATGCTATCGTGCTTATTGAGATCCATGGCCAAGCGTAATTTAGTTCCAACGCCATCTGTGCCCGAAATGAGCACTGGCTCTTTGTAGTTCTTGGGAACTTCAAACAAGGCGCCAAATCCACCTAGCCCGCCTAAAACCCCTGGACGGGTAGTTTTCTTTGCAACGTTTTTGATTCTATCTACTAATTGATTTCCAGCATCAATATCAACGCCAGCGTCTTTATAACTTAGGGATTTCTCAGACATTATGAAGGGAACTCGCACGTGTGTGATCAAAGGTCGAGAGTTTACAGGTAGGATTAAGGGGATTCCATACGTGTTTGGCTTTAAAGGGGGCTAACTAATTTATTCAGCTTATTTGTTTCAGTTATTGTCATATCGGGAAAGGGCTAATATTATGACGCTAATTCTAATTATTCACCTCGGAATCACGCTCCTTGCTTAGGTTTACATCTATTTTTCTTCTGGTATTTACTTGCGTTGATTTTGCGGTGGCGGCGGAGCGCGTCCAGCTCTTCTATGCTGTCGTTCAGGTCGAATCACAGGATGCTTCTGAAAGAGACGAAGCATTTCCAGTCGCAATGGAGCAGGTACTTGGCAAGCTTACAGGTGCTTCTGTTCAAGATAATCCTGAACTATCTCCAATTATTTCTCAGGCTCAGCGTTATGTGCTGAGTTTTAGTTATAGAGCGAATCCAGACTTTTCGCCTGTGCTAAGTGATCAGGCGGAAGGTGAGGGCGAGACTGAAGTTGAAAAGAGCCTTAAGCTAGATTTTCCCGCGTCTGCACCTGAGAAACAATTTCTGCTGACTGTAAATTTTGCTGATCAAGCTATTTTGAAAGCATTGAGGGCAAGCAATGTTGCGATTTGGGGAAGCTTGAGGCCATCCATTTTAAGCTGGGTGGTTGTGCAAAGGGGCTATGAAAGACAATTGCTGACATCTGATTTACCGCAATTAGAAACGAGTTTTATGGAGTCAGCTTCTGAGTATGGCTTGGTCTCTTTTTTACCGGTCGGTGATTTAAGTGATCAGAATGCGATAGATATGGCAGGTCTTTGGGGCTTGTTTGACAGTTCAGTCAGCGAAGCTGGTAAGCGCTACCCGCACGATGCCGTATTACAAATGCGTGTATTTGAGGCAGAGGAAGGCTTAGATGCTAAATACGCCTTTCGGGAGAATGGTGTTGAAATAGAAGGGCGCTTTCGTGCAGCGGATTATTCTGCGCTGTTTGGGCTGGTCAACCAAGAGATCGCTTCAAACCTTTCTTCTCGCTACGCGATAAAAGCGAGCGAGCAAGATCAATATTTGCGTATCTCTGTTAGTAATGTGCAAACATTCTTAGATTATGTAAAAGTCGTTGAGCATTTGGGTAGCTTATCGACTGTCACTAACGTTCAGCTCGGAGCCTTGTATGGCAGTGATCTTTTGTTGGACCTCGAGTTGCGCGCAAGTGAAGATCAATTTGTACAGCAGCTAGCACTTGCAGGTATTTTAAAAGAAGAGTCTGCTCCATCATCGTCAGGTAATGTGTTGGCAACCTCTATTCAGCCTCAGCTTTATTATCAATGGCCGACTTCAATAGGTCTCAAATAAGTGTTGCGTCAAATACCAAACTTATTGACGCTATTGCGTATATTTCTTGTTATCCCTTTTGCGTTGTATTTTCTTCAAGGTCGATATGACTTGGCCTTGTTGTTGTTTGCTATAGCTGGCGTGTCGGATGGCGTTGATGGCTTTGTGGCTCGACAGTTTGGTTGGCACTCTCGTTTTGGTGCGATTGCAGACCCCTTAGCCGATAAGTTGCTGTTGGTCTCAACTTTTATCATTTTGGCATGGCTGAAATATATTCCTATGTGGCTATTCATTTTAGTATTTGGAAGAGATTTGTTATTGGTTTGTGGTGCTTTGTTTTTTCATTTCAGGATTGCGCATTACGACGTGAAGCCATCTTATTTAGGTAAGGCGTGTACGTTTATTCAAATTGCCTTTGCGGCGATTATGCTTCTGTATTTGTCAGGCTACCTTTTGAATGAGTCTTATATTGATGTAGGTATCGCGAGTGTGTCCATTATCACGTTTCTGAGTGGTATCCATTACATTTATCTATGGGTTAAAGAAGCCAAGTTCGCTCTTAATAAAGGTGTAGATAGTGAGCGCTGATAAATCGAGTCAGTTGTTATTAGGGCTAGGGTTTAAGAAAGAACTGTCATTTAGTAATTTTGTATCTCCTGCTGAACTGAATATTCCCCATCGTTTGAATCATTTACTCTTCGATCAGGCGGTCCCTTTTCTGTACTTAGTTGGCGCCAAAGATAGCGGGAAAACGCATTTATGTTCTGCGGCATATAGTGTTGCAAAAGAAAAAGGTATGAACGCCTATTTTGTATGTGGTCAGGATGTACGCCAAACCATGTCGGGTGAAGAGTTCTTAGGCTATTTGGAATTTCTAAAAGAATTCAATTTTCTTGTTGTTGACGGGATAGAGTGGTTTAGCGGTGACTCAGATTTTGAGTTTGCTTTGTTTAGTTTGTTTAATCACTTTCGAGATGCCGGCAATACTTTGGTGGTTAGTGCCTGCGATGTCCCTGGTCATTTATCTTTTTCGCTTAAGGATTTAGTGTCGCGATTAAGTTCTGGAATGACACAAAAAATTGAAGTGTTGAGTGACTTTGAAAAGAAGGCCGCTATATCTCAATATGCCGAGCAACGTGGTATTAGTCTGTCTGATGATGTGCTGAGCTACATATATGCTAGAAGTTCTCGTAGTTTAGGCGCATTATTGGAGGTTCTAGATAAGTTGGATCATGCCCAATTGCTTGAAAAGCGAAGTATTACAGTTCCGTTTGTAAAAAAGGTGTTGGGCTGGTGAGAGTGTCCTCGTCAAAGTTTAAGGAGAAGCGACAGTGATTCGAGTGGTGTTTAATCAAAAAGGTGGTGTTGGTAAATCTAGTATCACATGTAACTTGGCTGCAATTAGCGCATCCAAGGGGCGTCGTACGTTAGTGGTTGACCTTGATACTCAGGGCAACTCTACGCATTACTTGTTGGGCGTCTCCTCAAGTGAATTGAAACACACCGTCGCAGATTTTTTTGAGCAGACCTTGTCGTTTAATCTTTTCAATAAAGATGCGAGCGAGTTTGTTCATCAAAGCCCTTACGATAATTTATCGGTAATGCCTTCACATCCTGAGTTGGAGTTTCTAGAGCGTAAATTAGAAGCAAAGCACAAGATTTATAAATTAAAGACGGCATTAAGAGAAATGGAGTCTTTCTTCGATGATATTTACATCGACACTGCGCCAGCATTAAATTTTTATACCCGATCGGCGCTCATTGCTGCAGATCGTGTTTTGATACCTTTCGATTGTGATGACTTCTCTCGCAAAGCGCTCTACCAAATCATGGGTGAAATTCAGGATATCCAGGAAGATCATAATGATTCACTTAAAATAGAGGGAATTGTTGTGAATCAGTTTCAGCCAAGAGCAAGCCTACCTAGGAAGTTGGTTGAAGAGTTGGTTGAAGAGGGATTGCCTGTTCTCGATGTTAAATTATCAGCCAGCGTAAAAATGAAAGAGTCCCATCAAAATAATAAGCCGCTGGTCTATTTTGCACCTAAGCACGGTTTGACTGAACAATTCTTGGCATTGCATGAAGAGATTGTTGGTGAGCTACAGGACGCTTAAAGGGCGTCTTATAGTTCTGTGATCCCGAGTGGTAATGCTATTTGATCTCCCGAATGTAATTCTTTCTCACGGGCGTTGTTTAGCAGCAAGGCAATAAGGTGTTCGGCAGGTAGCGCCTCCGAATACATAAACCCTTGCACGTATTGGCAGTGATTTCTCTGCAAAAATGATTCTTGCGACAGGTTTTCCACGCCGGATGCAAAGCTCTTTATGCCAAGTTGTTTGGCAATCGCGAGCAAAGATTCAATAACAAGTTTGTTCTTTTTGTTGTGCAGGCAACTCGCTACGGTTTGTCGATCGAGTTTGATCATATCGATGGGGAGACTGTCGAGCTGCGTTAGCGATGATGAGTTCGCGCCAAAGCCATCAATAGTAATGACACAACCGAAACTCTTGAGTGTTTTGAGTTGTTTAATGGTGTCGCTACTAGATTGAGCAAGAGTGTTCTCTGACAGCTCTAGTATTAGACGATTGGGATTAAAGCTGTGCTCTATGCAGGCTCCTTTAAGCATATTCAGCAGACTAGGGTGGTTGTATTGTTTGCGAGTAAGATTGAACGCATAAGAAAGTTGTTTACCACAAGCTTTCTCGATTGATTTTGCTTCAATGCATAATTGGTTAAATGCCCATTTTCCAATGATCTGCAATAGTCCTGTTTGATCCGCAATGCTTAAAAAGTCATCCGGAAGTAATATTCCTTTGCTCGGGTGATTCCATCGGGTGAGCGCCTCAAGTGCAACGATCTCTCCATTATTGATGTCGATAATGGGCTGATAATAAAGCTCAAATTGATTTGTGTTGATGGCAGTCCGCAATGCTTGTTCAATTTCGCATTGTCGTTGCATCTCTTTGTTCATTTCTTCGTTATAAAATTGAATGTTATTTCTACCCGCATTTTTTGCTTTATACATCGCCATGTCGGCATTTTTGAGTAGTTTTTCATAGCTGTCACCATCGTCGGGGAAAAGTGTAATCCCTAGGCTTGAGGTGATAATTAGCTCATTGTTTTTTACTTCTATAGGCTTTGTGATGTGTTCGATTAGATTGCGGCCGACGAGCTCAGCGCCGTCTTGACCCGAAATATTCGATAGTAGTATTGCAAATTCATCTCCGCCGAGGCGTGCGATGGTGTCTTCTTTGCGCATGCCCTGCGTAAGACGTTCGACTAGCTCTATCAATAGTGCGTCGCCAATATCATGACCGAGTGTGTCGTTTATCTTTTTAAAGTGATCGATATCGATGCTAATTAAAGCTAGTTGGGTGTTATAGCGCTTCGCCGTTTCTATGCCTTGTTTGCAGCGGTCTTCAAATAATCGCCGGTTAGCGGCGCCAGTTAGTGTGTCAAAGTGAGCAAGGTAGTGTAGTTGGTTCTGTGTTTCTTTAATGTTTGATATATCTTGCCCAATGAGTAAAAACTGGCCATGTTCTTCCAAGTTTTCGTCGGATATGAAGTTAATATTCCACAGCATTGATCGTTTTGATTGTTGTGCAGTGAACAGCTTTGTTTCTACGTTTTCTTGATTCGTTGAGCTGGCAGCTGCTTTGTTGAGGCGCCAGATTAGGGATTCATGTTGTTCGCTTGGAATGCAGAGTCGTAGGAAATCTTTGCCCAACACTGCTTCATATCGATATCCGCTGACCGCTTCGCAAGCCGAATTCCAGTGTTCAATGAGATAATTATCGTTAATAACAATGACTGGAATGCCTGCGGTTTCGATGAGTGCGCGGTAACGTTTGTTCGATTTCTTTAGCTCGTCCTCGGTTGCAAAGCGCGTTCTTATTTCTTGGCGAAGTTCTTGATTTGCTTCATCTAATGCTTGGGTTCGCTCGATAACGCGTTGTTCTAGATTTTTTTCAGTTTTTCGTTGGTCTGCAAGTAGTGATGCTAGATAAAGAACTATCGCGCTGAGTGCGTACCAAGCGATTAGCTCAATATTGTGCGTGATCCAACTTGAGACTGATTGAGCCTCATAGGTTGAGTTCGTTTGCATAGGTGCAATAAATAGAGTTGTGATACCCAGAGCCAAGCACACACCGAACCAGCTAAATCTGACCACAGCCCATATTAGTAGTAACGCGCAAAGTGCTAACCATTCTCTCGTGAAAGATAAGCTGAGTAGGCTGATTACAATCAGGCAAACACTCCAAGCGGCATACTCTTTCGGATCCGAAGGTAAGCTAGGCCATTTTCGTTTGTATTTCCATATTGTGAGTGCGGGGCATAGGCAAGTAATCATCATTGCAGAGCTAACTGTCTGTCGCATGTATGTGGCAAGTAGGTCTGAGTGTATGTCGGCGCCGATTTTTATTGTTAGAGTGTACAGGCCAACACTGAGTGTTGATGCAATAAATGCCAGTACAATAAATTGAATTGTTTCGGTGCTATCTCCGAGTATTCTGTCACTTAGTTTTTCGTTTTCGTGCTTGTAGTAAGGGAGCAAAATAGATAATGACAAGGTCGTTAAATAGATTGATGTAGCTAGAAGACCTGTCAGTCCAATAGGGTAACTCGTGATATGTTGTGTGAAGGTGTTTGCACTGAGAGCTAGCACTAGCCCTGTGAAGCCGAATGTGTAGGTGAGTCCTACAGCTAGAGCGCCTAATAGCCATGTTAATGACTCAATACTTAGTGTTTGTGGTTGGTTTGCTAGGGCTAAATGGAGTGTAAAGAAAAGAACAACAATTAACGTGTAGTGATGACTATCCGATTGCGTCAGCCATGAGCGCATAAAGGGGATATTATCTTTGTTTATCAACGGCTTGAGCTTAAACACGTCTTTCCCTAGCATGAGCTGAAATCAATGTTTTCAGCGATCAATGTGGTCTTGGTTTTGAGGTGTAGAACTCTAGTCGTTAATCTGTGTTTCGCTATGTGAGATTGCGTGCAAACTGTAACGGTTTGTTACTGGTGCGACCGTTATTCTTGATGTTGGAAGCGCATCGATAAATCAATCGCTTTAACATCCTTCGTTAGTGCGCCGATAGAAATATAATCGACGCCCGTTTCAGCGATGGGTACGAGCGTCTTGTCGGTTACGTTGCCTGAAGCTTCTAGCTTGGCTCGTCCGCGAGAAAGCTCAACGCTTTTGCGCATCATGTCGAGACTAAAGTTATCAAGCATGATGATATCTGCGCCTGCATCAAGAGCTTGTTTGAGTTCGTCGAGAGACTCAACTTCTACTTCGACGGGTTTTCCGGGTGCGATTGTGTGAGCGTTGGAAACCGCATTTTCAATGGAGCCGCAGGCAATGATGTGGTTTTCCTTAATTAGAAATGCGTCGTATAAGCCGACGCGATGATTAGTGCAACCGCCAACGGCTACTGCGTGTTTCTGCGCAATACGTAGTCCAGGAAGCGTTTTTCGTGTATCAAGAATCTTTACGTCGGTATGCTTTACCAGTTGATGATAGTTGTTTGCGAGTGTAGCGGTCGCAGACATAGTTTGGACGAAATTTAAGGCGCATCGCTCTGCTGTCAAAATTGAGCGAGCATTTCCTTCTAGACTCAGAAAAGTTTGATTTGCCTCGAGTGAGTCTCCCTCTGAATAATGCCAAGTCACCTTTAGTGATGAGTCTACGGCTTCAAATACAGCATTAGCCCAATCTATGCCGCACAAAATGGCGGTCTCTCTAGTTATGACGGTGGCTGTTGCGCGTTGGTTTTCTGGAATGAGCATGGCGGTTATGTCGCCTGAGCCAATATCTTCACTTAATGCTAGCGAAACATTCGATTTAATGGCCTCAGCTATGGTGCTTTGCTCAATCATATGGGGTGCTCTCACATTGGTTGGACGCCGCATTATAAGGACTCTTGAAAAATAATCTATCTGTAGGATGAGTGTGCCGGAGTTATTTAAATTCTCTATCTATGTGAACTAATTCGCTTTGCAACATATTGTCACAGGCGATTATAAAATGACGCTATATACTTATATTGTGCGTTGATAAATTGACGCTCCAGCATCTTCATTTTGTTTAAATTATCGGAACAGTTTTATGGCGAGCGCTAAAGTAGTTGGTATTCATGGAGTTAAGGCCCCTCGAGGAGCGGCCGGTGTTCCATTGCCAAAAGAGCTTGTGAAAATTAGGGATATTGGCAAGGAGCAAATTCGTGCTGCCTTGATTGAGCTGTTTAATAACGCGGATGATGCTTTGTTTGCTATGGCTGACAAGGCTGAAAGTAATAATGATCAATCGTTGTATTTTGAGGCGATGCGGGAGCTTCGTCTCCAGAAAAAACAAATTGTACTATCAACGCTAAGTGCCGCGGTTAAGTCTTTTCAGCATCCATCTAAAAAGGAAGCTGACCCGAAAGTTAGCGAAGATGCTCCATCCATCGATTCGCTCAGTTTAGTGGATGATGAAAGTTTAGAGTTCGATGTAGCGATCGAAGGAATGGTGCAGCGAGTCCGGTCTGGTTCGTCTGAAGACCTTTCAGCATTAAAAGCGCGTATGAAAGTGCTGTGGAACACGAGCGAATGTGAAGATCGAAATATACCGCTCGCGCCAGAAGCTTTGTGTGAAGGTTTTGTGGATGCGTGCAAAAGCTTAGAAGCGAATATTCGTGTTAAGCTGACCTTGTTTAAGCTTTTTGAACGTTATGTTCTTGTTGCTTTGCCGAAATTGTATGTTGATGTAAATCAAAGTCTTATTAACGATGGAGTATTGCCTGAATTTAAAGTAAGGCAGACAAACCGATCTGTACAGCAAAGCTCCGTTCCTTCTTCGAATGGCAAAGCCTTCTCAGCAAATTCAAGCATCGGCTCGGGAGTTGAAGCGCCTGAGTATGCGGATGCAGGCAATAGTGGAGTTAATCTAGACGCATTACGTCAACTTCTGCATCCTCAAGGTCAGCCTATTCAGGGTAATACGCCGGTTTCAGGATTGCATGCCAGCTCTTCCTCAGCCTCAGCTGCACCAGTTATTTCACAAAACGAGTTAGTTGCGATTTTATCTCGCGCTCAGTCACTTAACTTAGAGCAAGCTGGGTCGTTCGTTGGAGAGAATCAAGCCATTGATTTTGCTGCTTTGCTAAAAGATCAGAGCGCTGGAGCGGTTGGAAAGGCTTATGAAAGTCTCGATGCTGACATGATCAACCTTGTGTCGATGCTATTTGAATTCATTCTTGAAGATCGTCAATTGCAGCCTGAAATGAAAGCCATCATTTCACGACTGCAGATACCTATTTTGAAAGTGGCGTTGATCGATGACAGTTTCTTTAACAAAGGTGGGCATCCTGCACGTAAGCTTCTTAATGAAATCGCGTCTTCAGCGATTGGTTGGAATGCGCCGCGTGAAGGAAGGCGTGATCGCTTTAAAGAAAAGCTTGAGGGTATCGTAGAGCAAATTATTAACGGCTTCGAGCAAGACGTGTCTATGTTCGACGGTTTATTGAGTGACTTTGAAAGCTTCGTTGATTCGGAAAGAAAACGAGGCCTGTTAGTTGAACAGCGTACTAGAGACTCTGAGCGTGGTAAAGCTGCAGCTAACGATGCGCGCCAAGCGGCGCAAGATGTTATCAACGAGGCGATTGAAGGGAAGTCAGTTCCGGATCTTGGTGTTGAACTACTACGCGATGCGTGGAGTAAAGTGTTGGTCTTTAAACTTCTGCGCGAGGGAGAGCAAAGCGAAGCTTGGAATGGGGCTAAAGCAATTGTAAATGAACTGGTTTGGTCCTTATGTCCAGATCCTTCAGAGCAAGATGCGAGAGCTAAACTTCTTAAAATGATTCCATCACTCGTTAAGCGTGTTCGTTTAGGGTTTGACGAGGTTGCTTTAGACGATACTTTGGCAAAAAGACTTCTGTCAGGTCTAGAGGATCAGCACGTATTGTCGCTTCAAGCTCTCCAGCAACAAATTGATTTGAGTGAAATTGCGCCAGTGGGGGAGGTTGACCAGCAAGAAGCTAGTGAACTCCTGCAAGATGATTTTTCAGAACAGAGTGATGAAGTAAGCGATCTAGTACGTTCAACTTTAGAGCTCGAAGATGATTTCAAACAATTACAAGAGGCATGCGAGCAGGCTAATGAGAAACGCGCGGCAATTGAAGCAGAAAACGAAAAGCTCCCCAAAAAACAGGAAAGTATCGTACTGGTTGACCAGCAAGCCGAAACTCGCGCGCCCGAGTTAGCGCCAGACAACCCTTTTGTTCAACAAGTCGAGCGCTTTGTAGTTGGATGTTGGTTTGAGTTTGGCGGTGGTGACAATAAAGAGCGCTGTAAGCTTGCTGCGATTATTAAATCAACGGGTAAGCACATTTTTGTAAATCGAGCTGGTGTGAAGGTTCACGAGAAGTACAAAGATGAGCTTGCTAAAGATTTATGTGAAGGCCAGCTCGTCGCGTTGAACGATGGCTTGTTATTTGATCGCGCGCTTGAATCCATCATCACAAATCTTCGTTCTTGATATAAGCTTACTGATAAAGCTTTTAATAATGGTTTTATCAATATGACCGTAAATGAAGGGTGGCTAACGCAAGTTCGTCGCCTTGATTCACCAAATTTCAATCAACGTCCTGATGGCTCTGAGCCGTCTTTATTGGTCATTCATAACATTAGTCTCCCGCCCGGCGTTTATGGTGGTAATGAGGTGGATGACTTTTTTCTCAATCGCCTCGACCACGATATGCATCCTTTTTTCGATGAAATTCGTGGAGTGGAAGTATCGGCTCATTTTTATATTCGACGTGATGGGCGTGTTACGCAGTTTGTGTCGTGTTTAGATCGCGCTTGGCATGCTGGTGTGTCCACATTCTGTGGTCGGGAAAACTGTAACGATTATTCCATTGGTGTTGAGCTTGAAGGGCAGGATGATGATGCTTTTACTGATGCGCAATACGAGTCTTTAGTTCACTTAACGCGTGCACTAATGGATGAGTACCCAATAGTTTCGAAAGATAATATTGTTGGTCATAGTGATATTGCGCCAGAAAGAAAAACAGACCCAGGACCTATGTTTGATTGGAATCGCTATTTCTCAATGATCTAGCTTCGAGCTATCTTCCTAGCCAAGCCGCGCCCCTTACGCCACTTGCATCGCCATATTTTGCGGGTTGTATTGGTGTTTCAAATTGTTCTGAAAATACATATTTTTTAATGCGTTTAGGAACCTCGATATACAGATCACGAAGATTGCTTAGTCCTCCTCCAAGAACAATTGCATTGGGGTCTAAGACGTTAACGACTTGGGCTAAAGCATACGCTAATCCTTCGTAGTAACGTTCAAATGCATCTTTAATCTGTGTGTCTTCAGTACTTAGCTTTAAAAGTTCTTGTACTGAAGAGGCCTCCGCTCCGGTTGTTTCTATAGTGCGTCTAACGAATGCTGGGCCGCTGAGATAGGTTTCTATGCAATGTGTTTTTCCGCAATAGCATTGGGCAGCATTAGAATTAGTTTGCAGAGGTGCTGGCATGACGTTATGACCCCATTCTCCTGTAATCGCATTTGGGCCTACCAGAATGTGTTGATTGATGCAGATTCCACCACCCACTCCAGTTCCGAGTATTACACCAAAAACACAGGTTTGATCTTTCGCTGCTCCATCTGATGCTTCGCTGAGCGTGAAACAATCAGCATCATTTGCTAAAGCGACAGGTCGACCAATGCTACACTCGAGGTCTTGTTTAAGGTTGTTGCCAATTAGCCAGGTTGAGTTAGCGTTTTGCACCAAGCCTGAAGTTGGCGATATGCTGCCAGGGATCCCTATTCCTATCGTGCACCTCTGTCCGAGTGATTTCTCTGCTTCGAGGATAAGTGAGGAGAGATTGGTCAATGTTTTTGTGTAATCGCCTTGTGGGCTCGCAACGCGCTTGTTGTAGACGGCCTTGTTATCAGCGTTTAATACCATGATTTCGGTTTTTGTTCCGCCTAGGTCAATTCCTAAGTGCATTTACGCGCTCCGTTAGCATTGTGTTCGTTGTTGCTGACAAACCTGATGCTATTAATTGTTTGGCCGCAAAACCGTTAATGTCGTTAATCTCGGTTTTCTTTCCTTGCCGGACGTCTTGAAGGGTAGAGCTGATATTCGCAGCGGTCGTTTCACAAACAGATAAGATCATTTCGACTATATCGGTTTTAGTCAGTTCTAACTTATAGATATTTGAAAGTCCGCTCAACTCGTCAATCAGTGAAGGCCAATACTGTTGGAAACTTTGAGTTGATCGTATTTGGCCGTTGGAACAATTCTCGATCGCAGTGAACGCGTTAATGCCGCAATTGATGAGTAATTTACGCTGCAAAGTAGATTTAATATTGTGCTTATAGTCTGCGTGAGAGCTTATTTTTGCTAGTGATGACGGCCAGTCATCATGTTGTGAAGCGTGCTTATTTAAAGGGCCGCAATGGGTTGTACCTTCACCAGCTAGAACGAGTCTATTTGGCTTCTCTATATTGGCGCCACTAGTAGTACTTGCTGCGTAGATAGGGCGATGCTGAATCCCTTCAACGATCTCATGTTGGCTTCCCATCCCATTTTGGAAAAGAACGAAAGGAATAGCTTTCAGTAGATTAGTGTCCAGAGCATGTGCTGTTGAACAAGCAGCATGACTTTTGGTGCAGATTAATACTGCTTCGATGTAGAGCTTAGTTTCTTTGAGTGTCTGTAGATTGTGCTGGCGAACAGTTAGCTCATTGGTAACTTGTTGATCTTGAACAGTAATGTTGATCGTTTTACTGGTTCCATTCGGTCTGGTATCGAGAAAAACGCAGTTGTCCGCACCCAGTTTATAGGCCCACATTTGACCTATGGCACCGGCACCAACAATTGCGATCATCGTGCTGACAGAATCTACTAAAACGAGGTAAACCGCATCGAATTACATCGATGCGATTTTTTCCATTTGCTCGCTTAGCGTCGCTAAGCTTTGTTCGGCTGCAGCAAGCTTTTCTTTTTCTTTTTCTACAACGTCAGCAGGCGCGTTGGCGACGAATTTTTCATTGCCAAGTTTTCCTTGTAAGCGTTTGATTTCTCCTTCCGCTTTACCTGCTTCTTTCTTCAAGCGCGCAAGCTCCGCTTCAACGTTAATCAAGCCTGCCATTGGTACAAGTACTTCCATTTTGCCAACCAACTGTGTTGCGCACATTGGCAGTTCTTCGCCATCAACCCAATCTAAGGATTCAAGTTTGGCGAGTGATTTGATTAGTGCGCCATTTTCTTCGAAACGGCGTTTATCTTCGTCGTTGCCGTTATGGATCAACGCTGGTATTGCTTTGGCTGGAGAGATGTCCATTTCGCCGCGAATATTACGCAAACCAACGATGACACCTTTGACCCAATCAATATCAGCAATGGTTGCTTCGTCGATCTTGCTTTGATCACAAACAGGATAGGCTTGCGTCATGATGGTTTCGCCAGATTTTCCAGCAAGTGGCGCAATGCGCTGCCAAATTTCTTCTGTAATATATGGCATGAATGGGTGTGACAAGCGCAAGATTGCTTCAAGTACACGAACGAGAGTGCGGCGCGTACCAGCAAGAAGCTCAGCAGAGCTATTCTCGTCATTTAAGATCGGCTTAGAAAGCTCAAGATACCAGTCACAGTATTCATTCCAAATAAAGTCGTAAAGCGTTTGTGATGCGAGATCTAAACGGAATTCACTAACGGCTTTTTCAATAGTCGCTTCAGTTTGTTGAAGGCGAGAGATGATCCACTTGTCTGCGATACTTAACTCGTAATTATCATGATTCTGCGCGCAATCGTGCTCTTCTGTATTCATTAGAACATAACGTGCAGCATTCCAAATCTTGTTACAGAAGTTACGGTAGCCTTCTAAGCGCTTCATGTCCCAATTGATGTCGCGGCCAGTTGAAGCGAGTGAGTATAGGGTGAATCGCAATGCGTCAGTGCCGTGCGCTGAAATACCATCCGCGAAAGTTTTTCGCGTGCGCTTCTCGATTTTTTGAGCAAGCTGCGGCTGCATCATGTTACCAGTGCGTTTTTCGACGAGTGACTCTAAATCGATGCCATCAATCATGTCGAGAGGGTCTAGTACGTTACCCTTAGACTTTGACATTTTGTCGCCGTTTTCATCGCGAATAAGGCCGGTAACGTACACATATTTAAATGGTACTTGCGCTTTGCCATCGTCATCTTTGATGAAATGCATTGTCATCATGATCATTCTAGCGACCCAGAAGAAAATAATGTCAAAACCGGTGACTAGTACATCTGTTGGATGGAAGGTCTTTAAGCGCTCAGTTGCTTCAGGCCAGCCAAGTGTGCCGAATGTCCAAAGTGCTGATGAGAACCATGTGTCTAGAACATCTTCATCTTGTGATAAGGCTACATCATCAGAAATGTTGTTATGCGCACGCGCTTCTTCTTCTGTGCGTGCAACATAGACATTACCTTCATTGTCATACCATGCTGGAATACGGTGTCCCCACCATAGCTGGCGTGAGATACACCAGTCTTGAATGTCGCGCATCCATGAGAAGTACATGTTTTCGTATTGCTTAGGTACGAATTGAATGTCGCCATCTTCTACAGCTTTAATCGCTGGCTCAGCTAGCGGGCCGGCACGAACGAACCACTGATCGGTAAGCAGCGGCTCTATCACGACGCCAGATCGGTCGCCATAAGGAATTGTTAGCGTGTGGTCGTCGATCTTGTCTAATAATCGAGCTTCGTCAAAAGCAGCAACGATTGCTTTTCGCGCAGCGAAACGCTCGAGACCTTGGAATTCGCTAGGAATTGTTACGTCAATGTGGGTGATGGCTTGGCCTGACATATCATACACTTCTGCTTGATCAAGAATTTCACCGTTCTTGTTCATGACATTGATCATTGGAAGCGAGCATCGCTTGCCGACCTCATTATCGTTAAAGTCGTGTGCAGGAGTAATCTTTACGCAGCCTGTGCCTTTTTCCATGTCTGCATGTTCGTCTCCGACAATCGGGATGCGACGACCGACTAATGGAAGAATGATTTCTTTTCCGATCAACGCTTTGTAGCGAGGGTCTTCAGGGTTTACCGCAACACCTGTATCCCCAAGCATCGTTTCGGGTCGAGTGGTAGCAACAACGATGTAATCTTTGCCTTCGCTTGTTGTTTCACCGTCTGCAAGTGGATACCGAAGATGCCACATATTGCCCTGTTTTTCTTTGTTCTCGACTTCCAGATCAGAAATAGCGGTGTGTAGTTTTGGGTCCCAGTTAACAAGGCGCTTGCCGCGATAAATAAGATCGTCTTTGTACAAACGAACAAATACTTCTTGAACAGCTTTATAGAAGCCGTCATCCATCGTAAAGCGTTCGTGATCCCAATCGACAGAGGCTCCTAGACGACGAAGTTGACGTGTGATGGTGCCACCTGATTCTTCCTTCCATTCCCAAATTTTATCGAGAAATGCTTCACGACCTAGATCGTGTCGAGTTTTATCTTCTTCAGCGGCTAATTTTCTCTCAACAACCATTTGAGTCGCGATACCCGCGTGGTCAGTACCAACTTGCCATAGCGTGTTGTTGCCTTTCATTCGATGATAGCGAATTAAGGCATCCATGATGCTGTCTTGAAACGCGTGCCCCATGTGGAGGCTGCCAGTGACGTTCGGTGGGGGGATCATGATTGAATATGGCGTGCCTTCACCACTTGGTTTGAAGAAGCCTTCGTCTTCCCATTTTTGATACCAAGTTTGTTCAATTTCACTAGGTTGGTAGGTTTTATCCATCGTTGTGTTTCACTACTTTTTTGGCGTTGATTTTAGAAAGAGGCGCATTATATATCTGCGGGGGCAAACAAGGTAGTTATGTTCCCAATTAACGACGTAAGTCGTGCGTATTTATGTCTTCGCCGTTAGATTTAAGTTGCTTGAACAAGGCTCGTGCAGATTCCAGTTGCTTCTGGTCATTACGAACTATGAACATTCGTCGTTTCATCTGAGGTTCTTCGGCTAACTTGGTCGGGCCAAGGTATACGCAAATGTTTGTATCTGTTGCTTTGAATGAAGGATCATTCGCGCCCTGCGATGACGCAATAGCTATGGGGTAACTTGGGCTTGGGGATACTGATTGCTGATGCGGAAGAAAAGAGCTTTCTCGATAAGACCAGAGCAGCTCGTCAAGACTTTTAGCATCGATGTCGCTTTCACACACAAATAATATAGTTTGATTTGCTGCGATGGCTTTTTCAGCGATCCGACAAGCTATGCTTGCCAGATCACTAAATGCATTCCCTTTGGAAATATAAATGTCGGTTTGTTTGTGCATTTATTTTGCGTGATTCATTAAGTAATTCAGTAGCAAAGGAACCGGTCGGCCTGTTGCGCCCTTGTTGGCGCCGGAAGTCCATGCAGTTCCAGCAATGTCTAGGTGTGCCCATGTGTATTTTTTGGCGAATTTAGACAAGAAGCAAGCGGCTGTGATACTGCCAGCGCCTTTTCCTCCAATATTTTGCATGTCGGCAAATGGGCTGTCTAATTGCTTATGGTATTCATCCCAGATTGGCAGTTGCCAAGCTTTATCATTTGCTTCTTGGCCACACTGTAATAGCGTTTCAGCGAACTCATCATTATTGCTCATTACGGCGCTAGTAGAGTGGCCAAGTGCAATAATGCATGCGCCCGTCAGCGTCGCAATATCAATAACTGATTTGGGTTTGAATTTCTCAACGTAGGTGAGTGCATCACAAAGAACGAGTCGTCCTTCTGCGTCCGTATTAAGAATTTCAACAGTTTGACCTGATGCGGTTGTAACGATATCTCCCGGTTTTGATGCGTTGCCCGCAGGCATATTCTCTGCAGCGGCGATTACGCCGATAATATTCTTTTTTGGAGCAAGTTCGGCTATTGCGCGCATTGTACCGAGCACGCTGGCTGCGCCGCACATGTCATACTTCATCTCGTCCATTGCTGGGCCAGGTTTTAAGCTGATACCGCCCGTATCGAACGTAATGCCTTTACCAACCAGTACGTGAGGCGCAGATTTAGCTGCGCCGCCTTTGTATTCTAAAACAATCAGCTTTCCTGGCTCAGTACTGCCTTTGCTCACCGATAAGAAAGCACCCATATTGAGCTTTTCCATGTCTTTTTCTTCAAGAACTTTGCAGGACAAAGAGTTGAATTCTTTCGCCATTTCTTTTGCAACTTTTGCGAGGTAGCTTGGTGTCGCGACATTTCCGGGCTCATTTCCTAGGTCACGTGTGAGCGCCATACCAATTGATTTGGCTTGAGAATAACTAAGGGCTTTTTTGACTCCATTTTGTTCTTTTTTATCGCAAACAAAGGTGAGCTGTGTTGGTGTTGGTTTCTTTGATTTTTCAGATTTGTATGTTTCGAAGCGATAGCTTGCACTAGCGATTGAAGAGCTAAATGCCTCTGCAGCTTCAGCGGTGTGTTCCGCAAGGTCAGAGATGCCAAGGGTAATAGTCTTTGGCGTATATGCGAGGATATCTTTAGTTGCTGATGCCGCTGCTTTTAATATTGACGCTTTATTAAGGGCTTTTTGCTCGCCCAGCCCAACAACAATTATTTGCTTCGAATTTGCGTCAAGAGAAGTGATTGTAATTGATGAGCCAAGCTCACTTTTGAAACCAAGGTTTTTGATAGATTTGCTTAAGCTTTGTTTAGTGGCTGTATCTAGGTCACTCGCTTGTTGCCCTAATGCCGATTTCTGGAAGCTAAATATGCAAGTAATATCGCTTTTAATTTCACTTAACTTGCGGATTGACGCGTTGTATTTCATTATTCCCACCTAAATTTCTTATTTCTAACTCTAGTTTAAGAGACGAATTACGCTTTGACTATTCGATTGTGCTGACTAGCTTTTAGAGTAGTACGTAAAGCGATATTTCTCGGGGTTTTCTTTGATTATTTTTTCATATTTGGCGAGACAAGTGTTGGGATCAATGCTTGCGGTCACATTTATCCTTTTGCTCATTTTTATGAGTGGCCGTTTTATTAAGTATTTATCGCAAGCTGCCGTCGGGAATATTTCTGCTGATATTTTGTTTTTAGTCATGGCATTTCGCTTGCCAGGTTTTTTAGAGTTGATTCTTCCTCTAGGGCTTTTTATGGGAATCCTCTTGGCGTACGGACGTATGTACATGGAAAGTGAGATGACTGTCCTGCATGCCTGTGGTTACAGCCAAAATAAGTTGCTTGCTTCGACTTGGGTAATCTCTGGCTTTGTTGCATTGAGTGTTGGTCTATTAACTTTGTACGTGTCGCCTGCGGGCATGGCCAAGGTAGAAAAGTTGTTTGCTGAACAAGCAAGTAAAACAGCGTTCGAGTTGCTTGTTCCGGGGCGCTTTCAGAATCTGAATATCGGAAATCGTATTACTTATGCGGGAGCATTGAGTGATGATAAGCAGACAATGTTTGATGTATTTATCGCCGAGTCTTCTGAGGATGATGCCGAGCGGCTCAACATATTGTATGCAGAAAAGGGTGTTCAGAGCGTAGATGCTGAAACCGGAGATCGATATCTTGTGCTTCACAACGGTAAACAATATCAAGGGGCTCCAGGTAATCACGACTATAGAGAGTTGTCGTTTGATACCTATGGAGTTCTTATCGCATCGCAGAGTAGCGAGCTTCGCAGAGTTAAGGAGGAAGCAATTCCGACACAAGCTCTGATTAGATCTGAGTCGAATGAGTATAGGTCTATTTTATATTGGCGTATATCGCTCGTTATCTTGATTCCAGTGGTGGCGATGATTGCTGTTGCGGTGTGCAAAGTTAACCCTAGACAAGGCAGGTATCTCCATTTGGTGCCGGCGATGCTGCTCTATATTCTTTATTTAGGTTTACTTATACTTGCTAAGAAAAAAGGTGGGGAGGGCGATCTAGATCCGCTAATCGCATTTGGTGTTGTTCACATCATGTTTATATGTGCGGCAATAGCATTATTTTATCGAGAACGTTTGAGTGTTCTAGTAAGAGATAAATTTGGTCATGGTGGCGCCTCATGAAGCTAATTGATCGATATGTAGCGCAGGCTGTGATGACATCGACCTTGGTCGTTATGTTTGTCGTCCTCAGCCTAGATGTGGTGTTTGGATTTATTGCTGAGACCGAAGATATAAAAAATGACTACCAACTTTTAGATGTTGCTTTATACATTCTTTTGACCCTTCCCAGACGAATTTATGATTACCTTCCTCTTGGTGCATTCATGGGATGCCTAATAGGGTTGGGGGCTTTGGCAAAGAATAGTGAACTGACTGTTGTTCGAGCAGCAGGAGTTTCGCTGGCCCGCATTATTGGTTCGGCAATTAAACCAGTGCTTTTATTAATTATTTTTGGCGCTCTTTTAGGTGAGTTTGTTGCTCCGACTACTGAGAAATTAGCGCAGAGTGATAAAGCGCTCAAACAAGGGGCTCAATCAAGCATCGTCTACGGACAAGGGCTTTGGCATAAAGAAGGTGATGCGTTTATTCATATCAATGCCGTTGAACCAAATGGCGCGTTGCATGGTGTATCCATAAATACTTATGACGACGATAAAAGACTCATCATGAGTGAGTTTGCGGCCAAGGCTTTGTTTCACGAGCGTCAATGGAGTCTATTGGATGTAAAGAGGAGTTATTTTGGAGAGAGCAACATTACTGTCGCCCAAGAAGATGTTTCTTCTTGGGAAACTGAATTGACCCCAGAGTTGCTGAGTATACTAATCGTTAAGCCAGACAACTTGTCTATGAGTGGCTTGTTTTCATATGCGAAATATTTGAATGAGCAAGACTTAGATGGAGGAGTGTATGTCCTGTCGTTTTGGAAAAAAGCTCTCCAGCCGCTAACGACTTTATCTTTGGTTTTAGTGGCGATTTCTTTTGTATTTGGGCCGTTAAGAAGTGTCGCTATGGGGACTAGAGTCTTTGTCGGCTTAATCGTTGGTCTGACTTTTAAGTATGTTCAAGATTTGTTAGGACCTGCGAGTATGGTATTCGGATTTGAGCCGATTGTAGCAACGGTTCTACCAATATTGGCGTGCGTTACTTTTGGTGTGCTAATGATCAAGAGAGCAAGCTAGATCGATTAAAAAACGCCCATTGAAAAATTTTGTGAATTAAGTTAGTGTGACGAATAATAATAAATAAAAGTTACTTGCTCGAAAGTATGTGTTGTATTTCGAGGGAACTAAGTTCTACTCGGAGATAAGTAATGAACACGTTTAATAGGCTCAGTTTAGTTGTTGCAATTGGTGCAATTTCTAATGGGGCAAACGCTGAGTTCATAAAGTTAGAAGATCAAGATTTGCAAAACGTTACTGGTCAAGCTGGATTGACTATTGACGTCGAGGCACGCTATGAGATTGGCGAGTTTGCGTATAAAGATGCTGGTTTTCTATTACTGCAAGGCATTCGAATGGGGGGGCATGATTTGCATGATCCTTCCTCCTCTCAATACTTCATGGACAACCTTCGTTTAGAGATTGATGTTGCTGGCGATGGCTCAAGCCCTGGCGACAATGTTCTGGACTATGGTTTTTCTAAAATGCGTGACTACGCACAGCTATATGTCGATGCAGGCAATATAGATACTCGATTTCAAGACGTGGCAAATGGCTATGACTCTGAGAGAGATCTTGCTATCGACGATAAGAAAACTTATCAAGACGGTGACTTGGTTATTCACTTCGATATAACTGACCCTTGGCAAGTTGAGGGCGGCCAAGCGGCTTTCATAGCAAATAATCGATACGAAACTGACGATTACGATACTTTTGAGTTAATGACTGAGCACGCAGTTGATTTTGCGTTTGAAATTGACGCAATCGGGATAGCTAGAAGTGATTACACAATAGGTAATGCAGGTTTAGACATTAATGCTAACCATTCGACTGGTGTGCACGAAGGCGAAGATGGGACTACTACCTTAATTAGTAACCTTAAGATGAAGGGATACCTTGGTCCTGAGGATTTACATATATCGAACAACGGCAATGGTTTTGGTGCTGAAGACCTGAATGGTGATGGAGATATAGATTCATTTGAGGCTTCCCAAGGAACCGGTATTGGTGACGCGAATTCTAAGATAACATGGAGTGCTTACTTCATGATTACCGATATGGAAGTTTATCTTGATATCGCCGGCATACAGATCAAGGATATGTCGATTCATAACAAGCGTGGTGACTTAAGCGGGCTTGACGGAACTTCGTCATTTTACTTTGCTCACTCTATCAGAGAAATCTACGCTGTAAGGGAATCTGTACTAAAATTACGAAACAATACGGTTGAATTTGTTGATGGTATTGCCCTAAATACTAGCTTTAAAGGCGATATGGATATTAAACACTTGTCGTTTGGCGATACTGATATCTCGATAGGTGAGCTGTATTGGACGGATATTGAATCTCACACGCGTTGGACAATTTCAGCACACTAGAAATATATATAGACTACTATTTAAACCCGCTTCGAGCGGGTTTTTTGTTTTTAGGACTTTTATTTTGGACATTCTTGTATTTCTTAATGCATTAACAGCATTAGTTGTGATCATCGACCCCATAGGTGTTGCTTTGATTTTTAACGCTTTGGTAGAAGGAAAGTCTGAAAGAGAAAGAATAAGAGTGGCCTTCAAGGCAATAGTAATTAGTATGCTACTTTTGATTCTCTTTGCTCTATACGGGCAAGAATTGTTAGGTCAGCTAGGTATTAATATTCAATCGTTGCGAATAGCTGGTGGATTACTATTGTTTTACACTGCTTTTAATATGATAACTCAGGACGTCGATTTTGCGAGTCTTGACGGACGAGGGGATATTGCTGTGTTTCCAATGTCTGTTCCCTTAATAGCTGGGCCAGGGTCTCTGACAATGGTCGTTTTGCTGTATTCGGGAGCAAGTACTCTAGATGCTAAATTAGCGGTGTTTAGTGCAGTGATAGTCGTAGGATGCATCTCATTTATTTCATTATGCTTGGCTAGCCCAGTCAAAAAATTAATAGGTCGGACTGGTGATGAGGTGCTAAGACGCTTTCTCGGCGTATTGCTTGCCGCACTTGCTATTCAGTTTATAGCAGACGGAATTATTGCGTTTTCTGCAATGATTTAGTTGGAATGAATGGTTGCTTTAACAGGCGATAAAAACCCTTGCAATTTTCATTAGTCATTTCATTTGAACCTATTGAGTAGTGCCGTCCGAGTGAACTTTCGGACTTATAGGTGCCAAATAATCTATCCCAAAACACGACACTAAATCCAAAGTTTTGGTCGTGATCTGCATGATGAATGCTGTGGTGTACTCGATGAATACTGGGCGTAATTAATATTTTTCGCAATACGTTTTCAGTTCTTGGTGTAAAGCGAATATTTGAATGATTGAATAATGCGAAAGCGTTGAGAGCTATTTCGAATATGACAATAGCTGCGAAGGGAATACCGAATACTAGGACGACGGTCGATTTTATTAGGGTTGATAGAAGCAGTTCAAAAGGGTGGAACCTAAGTGCGCTGCTTGCGTTTAAAGATGGATCGCTATGATGAACTCGATGTAGTTTCCATAGAATAGGCACTCTGTGGAAAACTCTGTGCTGCCAGTAAATAATAAAATCCAAAATGATTACCGACACAATAACAATTATGGCAAGTTGGTTATTGTTGTCGCTGATTAGATAAAAAATGCCTATCTGCCAACTTTCATTCAGCAGAGCGATGTTGGCAGCCAGCACAACGGGGACTATTTGAAGGGCAAGGCTCGTTAATCCTGTTAAGGATATGTTTTCGACAAAATGTCTTGGGTTATTTTTACCAGATTGACGTGCGGGGATTAGATGTTCAATAAGAGACAAAGACATAAGACATAATCCAAAAACGGATAGTCTTATGATGCTCTGATATTGTTCAATAACGCTTGAAAGTACTTCCATTAGTTATGTATAGATTTCACCTGGCTCGTAACTGATGTTGGGAATGAATATTTGACGATGCGCTTGAATACGCCCCAATACTGCCTCCCGAAGCTACCGGTATTGTATGGAATTCCGTGTTCTCTGCAAATTTCTTGCACTTTAGGAGCCATTTCTTGGTATCTAGGTGCTGGAATATCAGGGAACAGGTGGTGTTCAACCTGATAGCTTAAATGGCCAGTGAGGATATGGAAAAGTTTAGAGCCTTCAATATTGGACGAGCCTAGAATCTGGCGATAATACCATTGGCCTTTTGATTCGTTTTTGGTCGATTCCTCATCGAATGTTTGTGCTTCTTCGGTGAAATGGCCACAGAATATGATAGTCGCGGTCCATAGGTTGCGTAAAATATTTGCGATAATCGCGCAACATAATACTGGCAATGCGACAGGCCAGAATATGAGCGGAAAGAGGATATAGTCTTTGAGGATTTGCTTCCCGGCTTTCTTAAAAAATGCATTTCTTAAATCAAGTCTTGATATTGGGAGTTTACTGTTTTCTTTTTTCTTTCCAATGAATATGCGTTCACCTGCTAGCTCGTGATACGCAACGCCCCATTCAAACAGTAGGCTTAGGTTTAAATAGGTTATGATCTGATAAAGGTTTTTGGGGCGCCATTTCAAATCATCGCTCAGGCGCAAAAGACCGTAACCAAAGTCTCTGTCCTTGCCGATGATATTTGTATAAGTATGGTGCTCATAATTGTGGTACCTACGCCATGAATCGCTATCTCCAGCGTTATCCCAGTCGAATCGTTTAGAGTTTGTAATCGGATCGTGCATCCAGTCATATTGACCGTGCATTATGTTGTGCCCGATTTCCATGTTGTCGAGAATCTTTGAGAGAGCTAAGCCAAGCACAGATAAAATCGCTATCGACCACATTAGATAGCCATCAAAAAATAAGAATGCACATGCAATTCCAATACGGCTGACAATATCGAGCAACCTCTGAAAACCAATAAGTTTCCGAATATAGTTGGCGTCTTCGGTCCCGACTTTTTTAAATGTTTGTTCTCTTAATTCTTCAAACTGCTTTTCTAAAACATCAAATTGGATTTGTTGTGTCATTCGACTCTCTCCTGAATCTCTATCTCCAAATCGCTTTCTGCAAAGCTGCAACAAATTTGTATTTTTTCTCCGTGCTCTCGATGAGTTTGATCCGTTAATACGTTTTTCACCGATCCGCTTAATAAAGTTGCCGAGCATTGGTGGCACGCTCCTGCCCGACATCCAAAAACGGGTTTGTGGCCAGCGCTTTCGAGTGAATCTAATATGGGCTCATTGCCAATGCTGGTTGCCGTTGCGTTTTTATTCACTGTGATTGTATGTTCAGATGTGCTGCCAGAAATCTTAGGTATAACGAAGGTCTCGGAGTATATTGATGGAAGCGTTTGATTAAGCTTTTTGGCGCGTTGCTGAAGTAAATTTCCGGCAGTCTGTATGAAGCCAATTGGTCCGCAGATATAAGCATCCGAAACGGATTTTTCCGATAGCGCGTGCTCCAAGTGTTTGTCGCTAATTCTGTTATTAATCTCAGTGTCGATTATTTTCAGATCTAAACCATTCTCTGCTAACAAGCGTAATGATTTCGTTGCTGGGGATTGTACATTCCCTCTCCGGTACCATATTGCTTTATGTTTTGTTAATTCTTCTCTTGGTGATGATTTCAGCATTGAAAGGATTGGCGAGATTCCGCTGCCAGCGGCAAGGAATAACTGCATCGCCGATGATGAGTTATCGCTGATAACGAAGCTTCCTTGAGCTTTCGCAATATTAATCATATCTCCGGCTTTTAATTCGTCAGCGATAAAACTCGTAACCGTACCATCTGGAATTTTCTTGATGTAGAACTCGACAACTTTATTTTCATATAAGTCTTTAGGGGTTGAAGCAGCACTGAAGGTTCTTGTGAGAAATCGACCATTTATCTCAAACGAAAGCTGGAAGTGTTGACCCGGTTTGAAAGCCAATTTTTCTATGTGGCTGACCTTTAGGCGAAGGGATATGCATTCGTCGTCTAACGTTTCACAGAAAAGTACTTTTGCTGGAGCAAGCTTTCGCTTGTAGTTAGGAGATAGCAGTTGCCTGATTGGGGTAAGGTAATGCGCTAGTTGTTCGGTTTGTTTTGACGAAAATGTTCTTAACATATCAAATCGACTTTAGTTGCTAACATTTGTTAGCTTAAATATTATCGATTCTAATATTTCATGTCTAGCTTATACTTACTATTTTTATCTTGGAGCGTCTAATGGAACGTTGGGCATTAGCAAATGTATGTCTGCATTGGATCATCGCTAGTCTTTTGATAGCACTTTTCTTTCTAGGCGATTACATGGTCGCGCTGGATTATTATGATCCTTGGTATCAGTCAGCGCCTTTCTGGCATAAGTCATTTGGCTTGTTGGTAGTCGTCTTAATGTTGGCAAGAGTGGCTGCGCGAATTTACTGGACTCGTCCTAAGCGCATTGAACCTTCTAAGTTCGAGATGGTGGTAACACGTCTTGTGCATGTTTTCTTTTATGTTGCCGTGCTCGCTATTTGCTTGTCGGGCTACTTGATATCGACAGCGGACGGACGTCCTGTTAGTTTCTTTGGACTGATTGATGTTGTGTCGTTAGGTGAGTTTGTACCTAATCAGGAAGACGTCGCTGGGTTGTGGCATGAGCGTATTGTTGATGCAGTTCTAATTGTTGCGATCATCCATGCCGTTGCCGCATTGAAGCATCACTTTGTAAATCGAGATTCAGTCCTAAAGCGTATGCTTTGGATCAAGTCCTAACATCTGAATAAGAGGAAGATTATGGTTAAAATAATGAAAGCAAGTGCAGTTGCGTTGCTACTTTCATTAAATAGTATCGCAGTAAATGCCGCGGACTATGTTATTGACACAAAGGGCGCACATGCCTTTATTCAGTTCCGTGTGATGCATCTCGGCTACAGCTGGTTATACGGTCGCTTTAATGAATTTTCAGGTGATTTTTCGTTCGACCCAGAAAAACCTGACGCTTCAAACATTATGGTAGACATTAACGTTGATAGTATCGATTCGAACCACGCTGAACGAGACAAGCACTTGCGAGGTAGCAAGTTTCTTGATGTGGCGCAGTTTCCTACTGCTAAGTTTGTGAGCACTCGGGTCGAAATGGCAAATGCTGAAAGTGGCACCTTATATGGCAACTTGAGCCTTAAAAATGTAACAAAAGAAGTTGCGATTGAGTTTGATGTTGTGGGCATGGGGGCTGATCCTTGGGGCGGACAACGAGTAGGTTTCGAGGGAAAAACTAAGTTTCGTATGAAAGATTTCAATATCATGCGTGATCTTGGGCCACTGTCTCAGGACGTAGAGATGATTCTCTCTGTTGAAGGTATTAAAAAATAACAATGGTTAAGTTGGGGGCAGACTATTTAAAGAAGTTACAGCGCGAGTTTGACGATGCGATTGAGCGTCAAGACTTCGATAAGTTGATTGAACTTGATCACTCAATTCGTTCTATCCTTCAGTCAAACGCCAACGAGAATTCGACCGCTGAGCTTAAAGCACTGTTACGAATGTACGATGACTTAACTATCTCTGTAGCGAACTTACGTGAACAATTTGCGAAGGAACTTGCTGGTATGCAATCAAACAAGAAGGGCATTAAGGCTTATCGTACAAGTTAGAGCGTTCTCTTAAATCCCTTTAATTAATGAACCGACAAAAAATTGAACGTTTTTTGTCGGTTTTTTTATTTCTTATGCGTGATGACGTTTTATTGACTATTTTCAGCTTAGTGGCTTTAATTATCGTATTCGTAATTGCAAAATGCACATCCAATAACAAGCAAGGCAAATAGCTATTGCTGCATAATAAAGGCAGACCTTAATGTCGCAAGATACAAGTGTTCTGGTTATCAGTGATAACCATGGGGTTCTTCGTGATATCTCCGTAATTTTAAATTTTCTTGGCGAAACAGTTGTATCTGTTGGGCGCAATCAATGGGACTCAGATAAAGAGCAGTTGTTAGCTGTTAATAATAGCGATGATCAAATTTGCGTGGGAACAGTGTTTTTAGACGCAAGTGTTGATTCAGGTGCTGAAATCGTCGCGCAGTTAGATGAACTGAACCAAGCTGTTCCAATTCTCACGATTGGCGATGCGGGGCATTTCAATTTGGATGATGTGTTACGTAAAAAAGTCATCGCATCGCTCGAATCATCTCTGGAATACAACCAAACCATTGATAGCTTATATCGTGCTCAGTTGTACCGAGATCAATTTGCTACGAACCGGAAGCGTGGACAGCAGCGAGAAGCTGAATTGTTTAGAAGCTTGGTCGGTACTAGTCGCCCAATTCAAGAAGTTAGAGCTCTTATGGGACAAGTGGCTGACAAAGATGTTAGCGTTTTGATCACTGGTCAGTCTGGTACGGGTAAGGAAGTAGTAGCGCGCAATTTGCACTACAACTCACATCGTCGCAATGAGCCTTTTGTTCCCGTTAACTGTGGTGCTATTCCTGCTGAGCTTCTAGAAAGCGAATTATTTGGCCATGAAAAGGGCGCATTTACTGGTGCGATAACTGCCCGTTCAGGTCGCTTTGAGCTTGCTGAGGGTGGCACGTTGTTTCTGGATGAGATCGGAGACATGCCGCTAAATATGCAGGTGAAAATTCTTCGCGTATTGCAAGAAAAAACCTACGAGCGAGTCGGTGGAACAAAAACGATTCCTACTGATGTGCGTATTATTGCTGCGACGCACAAAAATCTCGAAGAGATGATCGAAGAGGGCACATTCCGAGAAGATCTGTATTACCGACTGAATGTCTTCCCGATTGAAATGCCTGCTTTAAAGGAGCGTGAGGAAGATATTCCTTTGTTGATCAACGAACTCATTTCGCGTATGGAAACTGAGAAGCGCGGATCTATTCGTTTCAACTCCGCTGCGATTTTGAGTTTATGCCGCCATGAATGGCCGGGTAATGTTCGTGAGCTTGCTAACTTAGTTGAGCGCTTGGCGATTATGTATCCTTATGATGTGATTGGTGTTAAAGAGCTTCCACAGAAGTACCGTCATGTTGAGGTAGAGGATGAGTTCCTTGAGAGTGAGGATACTGCAACGCAGGTACAAGGTTTGGCGGGTGTTGATTCTCCAGCTTTGTTGCCGATTAACGGTATCGATCTTAAGGAATATTTGGCAAGTCTTGAAAAATCATTGATACGACAAGCGCTTGATGAGTCTTCTGGTGTTGTAGCTCGAGCTGCAGAGCGATTGAGAATTCGACGTACTACCTTGGTTGAGAAGGTTCGAAAGTACGAACTCAATGGGTAGTAGTGTCAGAAAAATGAACACAAAAAAGCCAAGTTATAAACTTGGCTTTTTTGTGTCGTAATATTGACAGTCTTACCTTGTCTACTTCATTTAAATCTCTTCAAGCTATTGAAATATATAATCTTTTATGTTTTGGCCTAACACCTGCTTTCTCTGTCCCGAATAGTGTTTTGCATCCGACCTTCGAAGTAAGTGAGATAGTAAATGGGACAGTCTTATAGTAAGACTCAAGAGCGTCAGACCGAAGACCAGAAACAAATTGCGGCTCAATTAGCAGCAGTTGAACGTGTTCGTTCTGAACTTAAACAAAAAAAATCAGCGAAGCTCGTTAATCTCAGCTCATCGCAGCTCCTTCAATATCGTGAACTAGAGCAACGTGTTGTCGCACTCAAAAGCGAACTATCTGAAGCTGAATCACACACCGCGCAGCAAGAAAAAGAAAAGCAAGCGCTGGAGCATCGTCACTCTGCGTTGTTAAAAGTACTGCCCGCTGGCGTCGTGGTCCTTGATGGCAAAGGCATTATACGAGAATATAATCCTGCGGCTGTTGAACTTTTAGGTGAGCCTCTTGAGGGAGAACGGTGGTTTGACGTTATTAAACGTTGTTTTGCGCCTAAGCATGACGATGGTCACGAAGTGTCCCTAAAAGATGGTCGCAAGCTTGGCATACAGACGCGTTCACTTAAGTCTGGCGACGGCCAATTAATATTACTCAACGACCTTACCGAAACGCGTGCTTTGCAAGCCCAAGTTAGTCGCACCGAAAGACTAAGTTCGTTAGGTCGAATGGTGGCCAGTTTGGCGCATCAGATTAGAACTCCTCTTTCTACGGCCATGCTATATGCGGGACATCTTAGACGACCAAAAATGAATGAAGAGATGCGTATTGAGTGTGCTGAAAAATTGCTTTCTCGTCTCACACATCTAGAGCATCAAATACGCGATATGCTTGTTTTTGCAAAAGGCGAAACTCGATTAGCCGAGCAGGTGAGCATGCAAGCATTCTTTGAGAGTTTGCAGACTGCTGCAAAGCCTTTGCTTGATAAACACATGGTCAGTTCGACTTGGTCAAATGCCTCACAGGGGCAAATACTGTGTAACCAAGAAACCTTGGTCGGCGCGTGTATCAACTTAATTAATAACAGCATTGAAGCTCACGAAAGCTCAGATGCGCGACGTCAGTTGGAAATTAATATTGACTCATTCGATGCCGATGGCCGCTTCGCTTGTATTCAAATCAACGACAACGGGCCGGGCATTCCAAACACCATTGCGCGACAGATTCATGAACCTTTTTTTACAACAAAATCACAAGGCACGGGCTTAGGGCTCGCCGTTGTTGAGGCGGTAGTAAAAGCGCACAAAGGTAAATTTTCACTGCGATCAACTGATAGTGGTGCGCAGGCGACAATCTTAATTCCACTGTTTAAACCTGAGCAAAATATTCTGAACCCAGCAATGGCTAGAGAGGTAACAAAATGAGTACTCCTAATGTTCTTATCGTCGAAGATGATCGCGAGCTTAGAGAAGCGCTTTGCACCACACTAAAACTTGCTGGTATGAAGTACTTTGAGGCCGATTGCGCAGAAAATGCTTTGATCGCCTTGGAAAAACGAAACTTTGACATTGTCGTGAGTGATGTAAATATGCCGGGCATGAGCGGCCATGAGCTATTAGCGCAGGTTAAGTCAAAGGTCCCGGGTTTACCTATGATGTTGATTACAGCATTTGGGCAGATCAAAGATGCGGTAGATGCAATGCAATCTGGCGCAGATGACTACCTAGTTAAACCATTTGAGCCGCAGACGCTGATTGATTCGATCGACAAAATAGTTGGTGCTAACAGCAATCCTGAAATTAGTGATGAGCCGGTTGCAAACGCTAAATTTACCAAAGAGTTTTTTAAGGTTGCGCGCAAGGTCGCGAAAACCGATTCGACTGTCATGATTTCCGGTGAGAGTGGAACGGGTAAGGAAGTATTGGCGCGATACATTCACGCGAATTCACCAAGAAAAAACAAGCCATTTGTCGCAATCAACTGTGCGGCGATTCCTGAAAACATGCTAGAAGCAATGTTGTTTGGCCATGAAAAAGGTGCATTCACCGGCGCTTACAACAGCTCTCCAGGTAAATTTGAACAAGCCAATGGCGGTACGCTGCTTCTTGATGAAGTGTCAGAGATGGATTTAGGGCTTCAGGCCAAGTTGCTGCGTGTATTGCAAGAACGTGAAGTAGAGCGCGTTGGTGGTAAGAAACCAATAAAACTGGATGTTCGTGTGCTTGCGACGACCAACCGTGCCTTGAAGTCATACGTCGACGAAGGGAAATTCCGAGAAGATTTGTTTTACCGTTTAAGTGTATTCCCAATGTCATGGAAACCACTTCGCGAGCGCCCAGACGATATCCTACCTATTGCTCAGCGATTGCTTGAAGTGCATGCCGCGAAAATGCGTCGAGGAAAGGTTGTACTGAACGATGAATGCAAAGCCTTGTTATTGAATTATCCTTGGCCTGGTAACGTTCGTGAACTCGACAACGCCGTACAGAGATCTTTGATCCTGGCAGAGGGCGGGGTGATAAAAGCCTCAGACTTGATTTTGGATATGCCAGGAATATCGTCATCAGACGATTATTTGAGTTCCGATAGCCACATTATCGTCGATGAGCCTCAACCAACTACTGTCGAGAATTTGACAGAGTCGATGAATAGTCAGAATACAGTGGAGCAAACGTCGCCACAAAGCTTGAACGTGGATATCGACAGCAGTGCTCTAGGCAAAGATTTAAAACTTCGTGAATATCAAATTATTATCGATACCCTCAAGGATGAAGGGGGCAAGAAGAAGCAAACCGCCGAGAAATTAGGCATCAGTCCGAGAACCTTGCGTTATAAATTAGCGCAAATGCGCGAACTTGGCATCGACATTGCGTCAGAGTTAGCAGCATAGAAAAAAGTGTCAGATTTTTGATACCGAACACTATGGCTAAGTAGTAATTTAGTTTGTCAATCTGCTGATTCGGGGCCTATTTAGGCCCCATTTTTTTGCCTGCTAGAAATGTTCAATAGTCAGTAATTGTTTTGGCCTGATTTGTGCTGTTGTCACTAACTATTACTGTTTACAACGAAAAATTGACATTCAACTAGAGGGGAGCGCCTATGTCAGGAATCAATTCAGTCACTGGCCGAGCCGATATCTCACAAGTATTGGCAGAGATGCGTAACATTCGCGCGCAGATTCAACCTGCAGAGCAGTTAAAGCCAGAAGTCTCTCCAACTCAAATCAACCCGACTAACAAGGTTGATGAGATCCCGAAGTTTAGTGATTTGTTATCTAACGCTGTCAACTCGGTAAATGACGCACAACAGAAATCTAGCGCATTACAAACAGCTTATTCTCAAGGCGATCCAAACGTCAGCATCACTCAGGTAATGATCCAGTCTCAGAAAGCTTCAGTCGCGTTTGAGGCTGTAACACAGGTACGCAACAAAGTAGTGAAAGCGTACGAAGATATCATGAAGATGCCGGTTTAATAGGTAGGATTAGAGCAATATCATGGCAGCAAATATGAGCGAAGCAAGCGTACCAGCAACGACAGTAGGTAAAGGATCTACTGATATGGTAGCTGATCCAGCACAAAGCGACCTAATGACAGGTGTTAATCGTCTAGGTTTGTTCCGTCAAATTGGTTTGATGATTGGTTTGGCGGGCAGTGTTGCACTAGGTCTTGCGTTAGTCCTCTGGTTACAAGAGCCAAATTACCAACCCGCCATGCAAAACATCGCAGCGCAAGATATGGAAGAAGTGACGCGGGTACTAAATTTAAATGGCATAGATTTTAAAGTTGACCCTCAGAGTGGGGTGCTTCTAGTTGCGTCAGAGCAACTGTATCAAGCAAAAATAAAATTGGCCGCTGTCGGAATATCGTCTGATCAATCGATAGGTTATGAGCTACTAGATCAAGACCAAGGTTTGGGTAGTTCCCAGTTTATGGAGTCGACTCGTTTTAAGCGCGGACTAGAAGGTGAGCTTTCACGCACGATTTCTAGTTTCCGAAATATCCGACACGCACGTGTCCATCTTGCAATTCCAAAGCGTTCCGTTTTCGTTCGCGATTCACGCAAACCATCAGCCTCTGTATTGATCGAAGTTCCCGCTATGCGTGGTATTTCAAGAGAGCAGGTTGAAGCAATCGTTAACCTCGTTGCGGGTAGCGTACCCGAGATGATGAAGAGTGACGTGACTGTCGTAGATCAGCGAGGTAATTTGCTTTCTAAGAATAACGAAACGGAAGAAGACGCAAGAGTTTCTCGTGAATTTGAATACTCGCGCAAGATAGAGTCGGTTCTAAATAATCGAATCACAAGTATTCTTGATCCGGTACTAGGCTCTGGTCGTTTTCGTTCTGAAGTATCAGCTGACGTTGACTTTACAGAAATCGAAGAAGCAGAAGAGTTGTTCAATCCTGATATGGGTGCGGTACGCAGCGAACAGACTCTGGATGAGCAAAAAGCAAATGGTGTCGACGGTGGTATCCCAGGAGCTTTGGCTAATCAACCGCCAGTGAATGCAGAAGTGCCTGAAGAAGCGGGTGAGGGCGCTGCGCAGCCGGAGCAAGCAGCACCTGTTAATTTGCGTAAGCAAGCAACGCGAAATTATGAAGTCGACCGAACGGTGAGCTACACCCGTCATCAAAAGGGGCGCGTTTCACGTCTGACTGTTGCAGTTGCAGTGGATGACATTCGTAACATCAATCCTGAAACAGGGGAAGTGTCGTTCCAAAAATGGAGCGACGCAGAGCTTGAGCGTCTAACATTACTTGTGCGCAACGCCGTTGGATATGATGCAACACGCGGCGACAGCGTTAACGTCGTCAACACTCCGTTTGCGCCGCAAGAGATCGAAGAATTTGTAGAACCCGAGATCTGGGAACAGGCATGGTTTTGGGAAGTTGTTTGGAAAGCCTTGGCAGTCGTTGTTGCCTTAATTGTAGTGTTCGCGATTATTCGCCCCATATTTAAAAGCCTTGTAAGTTCAGGTGCCGAAGCAAAAGAGTTAGCATTAGGCGGTATGGACGGTTCAGGTCCAACGCTAGATTCGTTTGAACGTATGGACGGCGATAACCCCGCGATGGCTGCATTAGGAACAAGTGGTGAAGACTTTATGTTGCCTGGCGCGTCTGAAGGTTACGATAAACAAATTAATGCGCTCAAAGGTTTAATCGCTGAAGATCCAGCACGAGTGGCACAAGTAGTGAGAACTTGGGTAAATCAAGATGGCTGATAACACAGAAGCAGCACAATTACCGACACTTCCTCGTTTAGAGGCAGCAGCAGTGCTGCTATTGAGTTTAGGCGAAGCTGATGCGGCGCAAATTCTCAAACACATGGGCCCAAAAGAAGTTCATCGTGTCGGTTCGACCATGGCTAGCTTGACCAATATTACCCAAGAGCAAGTTGAAGCCGTCCTGATTGAGTTCATCGAAGAAGTCGGTCGTCAAACTGGTATGGGCATTGGCTCAGACCAGTACATTAAGAACATGCTGAATGAGGCCTTGGGTGAAGATAAAGCCTCAGGATTAATCGATCGTATCTTAGTTGGTGGTAATACGACTGGACTCGATACCTTAAAATGGATGGAAGGGCGAGCAGTCGCTGAGCTTATCCGTTATGAACACCCTCAAATTCAAGCGATCGTTGTGTCATATCTGGAGCCCGACCAAGCGGCTGAAGTTCTTGGTATCCTCGATGAAAAAGTGCGCTTAGACGTTATGATGCGTGTCGCTTCTTTGGATTCGATTCAGCCACAGGCCCTGCAAGAATTAAACGATATTCTTGAGAAACAATTCTCGGGGAATACCGCGACAGCGACCAGTAAAATTGGTGGTGTTAAAACGGCAGCTGACATAATGAACTTTATGGAGTCTTCGATCGAAGGCGATTTGATGGACAACATCAAAGAGATCGATTCAGACCTTGGTAACGAAATCGAAGAGCTCATGTTCGTCTTCGACAACCTGAAAGATGTTGATGATCGTGGCATCCAAACACTACTCAGAGAAGTTTCTAGCGAAGTATTAATTGTCGCACTCAAGGGTGCAGACGCTGACCTACAAGAGAAAATATTCAACAACATGTCGAAACGTGCTGCAGAGCTTCTTCGCGATGATCTTGAAGCGAAAGGACCTGTTAAAGTATCGGAAGTTGAAGCATCTCAAAAAGATATCCTTACTATTGCTCGTCGTTTGGCAGACTCTGGCGAAATAGCCTTGGGTGGAAGCGGTGAGGAAATGATCTAAGTATTGGTATGAGTGAACAAAATCCACCTAAGGACGATCGTCCTGTCGAAAGCTTAAGTGCTTACGAGCGCTGGGAGCTACCTAATCTCAATTCAGGTGAAGACTATACCGATAGTGCAAAAGTAAAACCGTTGACAGCAGACGATTTGGAGGCGATCCGCGCGGAAGCCTATGCAGAGGGGCTTAAGCAAGGAAAAGCCGATGGTTACAACGCCGGCGTCGAAGAAGGGCGTACCGTTGGTATCGAACAAAGTAAGCAAGAAGGCTTAGAGCAGGGGCGTCAACAAGCTGACAGTGAGTTGCAATCGCACAAACAAGCTCTTTCAGATCAATTAAAGGCCTTGCTTGATCCTATAGAAAGTCAACGCGATCAACTAGAAGACGCCTTGCTCAATACCATATTAGCCGTTGTGCGTGCTGTCATTCATACAGAAATCAAGCAGAGTACCGATGTTATTCGTTTGGCGCTCCAGAATGCGATAAATTCGCTGCCCAAGCGTGCACGCGAATTTAGTATTTCTCTTAATCCTCAAGATATTCCAATCGTACAGCCACTCATTGAAGAGATCGATAAGGAGGTCGCAGTCGTGCCATCACCACATTTGGCGAGGGGCGGCTGCTTAGTTGAGACAAGTCAGCAGGTGGTTGACTACACGATTGAAAAACGCTTCCAACACGCTGTACAAAGCATGCTGTTGCAAGCAGCGAAATCTCAAAATTTCGAGGTCCATCAAGAATCCCCCGCGACATTAGAAAGCCATGTTGATTTCGCGAGTGAAGTGCTAGAAGACGCGCCTGACCAAGATATTTCGCAAGATGAAAATGGATTAAATCCAGATGGCTGATCTGCTATCACGCATTACCGATTTTCAGCAAGCATCGGAGAATATTGAACACTTCGAGCCTGTCATCAGTGGGCGACTTACGCGAATGATTGGCCTTACCCTTGAGGCAAAAGGTTGTAAAGCAGTCGTCGGTGACCGCTGTTTAATTCAAGGCTCCAATAACGAAGAAGTCGAAGCAGAAGTCGTCGGTTTCGACGAAGACAGCACCTATCTTATGCCGCTAAGCGTGGTGAAGGGGTTTCAACCTGGAGCCAAAGTGACTCCGCTACCCAGCGCTAATGATGTGCCCGTAGGTATGTCGTTACTTGGTCGAGTGCTCGATGGCTGTGGTAACCCTATTGATGGTAAAGGCGATTTGCTTGCCGAGAGCTATGTACCTGCTTCAGCAGATATTATTAACCCTCTAGCGCGGGCGCCAATTCGCGCGCCTTTAGATGTCGGTATAAAAGCGATCAACGCCTTGCTTTCGGTTGGCGTTGGACAACGACTCGGTTTGTTTGCCGGTAGTGGTGTTGGCAAGAGTATGTTGCTTGGAATGATGACGCGTTTTACCAACGCCGATGTTGTAGTGGTCGGGTTGATTGGTGAACGGGGACGTGAGGTAAAAGAGTTCATCGAGGATATTCTTGGCGAAGAAGGCTTAAGCCGTTCTGTTGTGGTTGCATCGCCCGCGGATGATTCGCCGCTCATGCGAATGCGAGCATCAACGTTATGTACGCGCATTGCTGAATACTATAGAGATAAAGGCCAGCGTGTGTTGCTATTAATGGATTCTCTTACTCGTTATGCCCAAGCACAACGAGAGATTGCCTTGTCCGTTGGCGAACCTCCCGCTACCAAAGGCTATCCACCTTCTGTTTTTGCAAAAATTCCGCAACTTGTTGAACGCGCAGGTAACGGCGTTGAAGGAGGCGGTTCAATTACTGCTTTTTATACTGTGTTAACAGAAGGCGATGACCAGCAAGATCCGATCGCGGATGCAACGCGTGCAATCTTAGACGGCCACATAGTTTTGTCGCGAGCATTAGCGGAAGAAGGGCATTACCCCGCAATCGATATTGAAGCTTCTATTAGTCGTGTTATGCCGCAGGTAACTGATCCACAGCACTTTAAAGATGCTCAGCGCTTTAAGCAGTTGTATGCAAAATATCAGCAAGCGAGAGATCTCATTTCTGTTGGTGCTTATGCGCAAGGCTCAGATCCATTAACCGATTTTGCGGTTTCTAGAATCGACTTAATGCGCAACTTCTTACAGCAAGGGCTCAATGAACGAGCAACGAGCGATGTCTCGATTATGCAATTAAAAAGCGTGGTCGCTCCTGACGCTGAAACATGCGCTGAAGGCTAATTTCTGTGGCCGTTTCAAAGAAAGTAAATCGTTTGCGTTTGCTCGTTGATCTGGCAACGAAAGAGGAAGACCAAGCTAGTACCATTTTGCGTCAGGCTAGGCAGGCGCTTGATGATGCTCAACAACAATTGGATTGTTTGAAGGAGTATCGAGAATCCTACCTTGCAGGTGTTAGTAATTCCATGAAAGGAGCTTCTAACCCCTATACACTAACTAGCTACCAGCAGTTCGTCGCACAACTCGATAATGCGATTGATCAACAATCTCTTGTTGTGAATAATGTAAGTTTGCAATTTGAACAAGCAAAAAAACATTGGGTGACACTGCGAGAAAAAACCAAATCGCTTGCTCAATTGCGTGACGATACGCATCGCCAAGAACTCGCAAAGGAAGAAAAAAAGCAAGAAGGGAGAATGCTCGATGATTTTATTTCGAGTAAGTATCGTTAGTATCTTGGCAGTTAGCATGAACTAACCCAATGTTGGGTTATAACCTAATTATCTAAGCCCTTCCGCCAATCCCCGCGCATTTATAAAAATTCAAACTACATTTGAGGCATCGCAGCAATGTTGCGTGTGTTTTTTATGGTCAATTTTTTGAATTTTAACGAAAGATAGGGTTAAACATGGCAGGCAACGAATTAACGCTTGAAGGTCCTGTAACTATTGCAAAGGCTGAAGCTTTGCATCACGAGATCGAAACGTTGTTGTCAGAGTCCGAAACCCTCCATATCAATGCAAGCGCAGTTGAAAGAGTTGATACAGCAATTATTCAACTTTTGTCGAGTACCTGCACAACAGCAGATAACTTGAACATTCAAGTTGAGATAACAGCGTCAGATGGTTTGAGAGAATGTACCGATTTACTCGGATTTAAACAGCTTTCTGAACGCTACCAATAACGCAATTGGTTGTTGTGTCAACGATAAAGATATAAGGCGAATGGACAACTACTAGAGGTATTCGAATGGCGACAATTCTCGCAGTCGACGATTCTGCATCAATGCGGCAGATGGTGACATTTACTCTTAAGGGTGCTGGTTTCGATGTAATTGAAGCTGGAGATGGGCAAGAAGCGTTGGAAAAAGCGACAGGTGCCAATATTGACCTTGTTTTATCAGACGTAAATATGCCAGTAATGGATGGCATTGAGCTCGTCAAGAATCTACGAACACTTCCTGATTATAAGTTCACGCCGATACTTATGTTAACGACGGAATCCGCTGGCGATAAGAAATCCGAAGGTAAAGAGGCTGGCGCCACGGGCTGGCTTGTTAAACCGTTTAATCCGGACCAGTTACTCGCGACCATCAAGAAAGTGATGGGGTAGTGTTAAGCACCATTTTCATGGGGTGAAGTATGAGCGTAGATCTCAGTCAGTTTCATCAGGTCTTCTTTGAAGAAAGTAACGAAGGCTTAGACATAATGGAGGCAGCTCTCTTAGAGCTGGACCCTGACAATCAAGATTCTGAGCGCATTGATGAAATATTCCGTGCTGCGCACTCAATTAAGGGTGGTAGTGGTATCTTTGGTTTTCAGCAAATTGCAGATTTTATACACGTCGTAGAAACGCTTCTTGATCTGATTCGATCAGATCAATTCAAAATTCTTGCAGAGCATGTTGATCTATTCCTTCGTTCAGTCGATTGCCTGCGAACAATGGTCACGCAATTGGAACAAGGCGAGGAATGCGAGACCGAATTATCCAATTCACTTAAATCAGAATTTGAAGATATTTTAAATGGCCGAGAATCAGGCGCTTCCGCTGCAACCCAAAACGGTGGAGAGGGCGATGCTAACGATGGCCATAGTGATGGGGCACGCGGATGGCAAATATTTTTCCGTCCTTCTACAGATATTTTACGAACGGGTAACGAGCCTGTTCGGATGTTCAGAGAGCTGGCTGAACTCGGTGAGCTTGAGGTCGACGTGGATGCCTCAGATGTTCCGAAACTCGATGATATTTAAGCTGATGCTTGTTACCTCGCATGGAATATCTCTTTGTTTGGCGAGGCGACAAAAGAGCAAGTCGACGAGGTGTTTGAATGGGTCGTTGATGATTCTGAGTTGACGATTGAAGCGATAGATATCGGCGGTGTTGGGCTTGCTGAAGCGTCGAGTTCAAATACCTCAGAGGATGCAACTTCTTCAGCTAAACCTGCACCTGTGGTAGAGGAATCCGCTCCGAGCCAAGTCGTCGCAGAAAAACCTCAAACTACTGCGGCCAAAGCCGAACCCAAAGCGAAGCATCAAGCGAAAGCTGAAAGTGCGTCAATACGTGTCGGAACCGACAAGGTTGATAGCCTGATTAATATGGTTGGGGAACTAGTGATTACCCAATCTATGCTAGGTGAACTCGGCAGAAATTTTACCGTCGACAAGTTGCCACGACTAATGGAAGGGCTTGAGCAGCTCAACAATCACACGCGTGAGCTTCAAGAAAGCGTTATGCGTATACGCATGCTACCAATTAGTTTTGCGTTCTCGCGGTTTCCCCGTTTGGTTCATGATACGAGCAAACAACTCGGCAAGCATGTTGAGTTGGAGTTGTTGGGTGAGCAAACGGAACTCGACAAAACAGTGATGGAACGTATTGGAGACCCTCTTGTTCATCTAGTCCGAAACTCGTTAGATCACGGCATTGAATCGCCTGAAACGCGCGTTGCAGCTGGCAAAGATGAAATGGGTAAAATTACTCTGAATGCCTTTCATCAGGGTGGCAACATAGTGATTCAAATCATTGATGATGGCGCAGGCCTGAATCGTGATCGTATTCTTGAGAAAGCCATTGATAATGGCTTGGTGAAAGCGAGTGATAATCTCAGCGATGAACAGATCTATGATTTGATTTTCAAACCTGGATTTTCGACCGCGTCTGAAATCACCGATATTTCAGGTCGTGGCGTCGGGATGGACGTTGTGCGACGAAATATTCAAGAGCTTAATGGCTCTGTCGAAGTTGAGTCGCAGTCTGGCAAAGGCAGCACCTTCACCATCCGATTACCACTCACACTAGCAATTCTTGATGGACAACTCATCCGAGTTGGCAGCGATGTCTTTATTTTCCCTCTGGTCTCAATTGTTGAGTCTATTCAGTCTTATGATCAAATGATTCATCGTGTTTCATCAGGCTGTGAGGTCTTGCGCTTGCGGGATGAATACGTACCAATTGTGCGCCTTTGGGATATCTTCAGCATTAAGCCTGATTCAGAAAAGCTTGAAGATGGTCTGCTTGTCGTCGTTGAGGGTGACAACATGAAAATTGCCGTACTCGTCGATGACTTACTAGCTCAGCAACAGGTGGTGATCAAAAGTCTTCAGGAAAACTATCGTTCTGTCGATGGAATTTCTGGTGCCACTATTTTGGGGGGATGGCACTGTCTCACTAATTCTTGATATTGGCGGCTTGATAAAATTGTCTGGCGTGAGTCGAGACGAATACAAGAAACACGTCAACGAAGATGACTCGGCTGCGGCCTAGGGCGAGATAAGGAGAGCAGTAATGGCTAAGCAAACAGAAATTGAAGCTCCAAACAATGATGATGGCATTCATGCGCAGGCAGAATTGGCTGAGCAATATTTGACCTTCTATATGAAGGAAGAAGAATTTGGCGTCAATATATTATCTGTTCAAGAAATTCGTGGCTGGGAGGCTGTTACGCGCATTCCCAATTCACCAGGCCATGTTTTGGGCGTTATGAACTTGCGTGGGACTGTTGTTCCTGTGATTGACCTGCGTATGAGCTTTGGCTTGACCGATTTAACGTACGACGATGCGACTGTCGTCATTATTTTGAATGTCGAATGTTCTAACTCAAATAAAGTGATGGGAGTGGTCGTCGACGCCGTGTCAGATGTTCATAACTTCTCTGACAAAGATATTCAGCCCGCACCCGAGTTAAGTAACAAAGCCCAAGGTCAGTACGTCAAAGGTTTGGGCAGTACAGAAGAACATATGGTCATTTTGTTAGATCTAAACGAAGGCCTCATTCAAGATCAAAAGGCATTGCTAAGTATTCACTGATTCAAAGGGACGAGAGCACGTGGGAGCCAACGCGAAAAAGATTGATCGCGAATTCTTCATGTCAGAGAAAGATTTTTCTGAGATCAGTAAACTTGCTTATTCTTATACAGGTATCGTTCTGGGTGACCATAAACAAGACATGGTTTATGGCCGTCTCGCTCGTCGGATGCGGGAACTTAACCTAAGTGAGTTTGGAGAGTATTGCGAAATTATTCGCAATCCAAAGCATCCAGAAGTCAGTTTATTTATCAACGCAATCACAACCAATCTCACTTCATTTTTTAGAGAAGAGCATCACTTCGAGTATTTGGCGAATACGGTTTTACCTCAGCTTCACGCTAGCGGTAAAGGCAAGATAAGAGCGTGGTCGGCTGGCTGTTCCTCGGGAGAGGAGCCTTATTCGATCTCGTTAACCTTGAACGAATATTTACCTATCAAAAATTGGGACGTGAAAGTCTTAGCGACAGATCTAGATTCAAATGTTTTGCAAAAAGCTTCGCAGGGAATCTATGACATTGAGCGGATTGAAGGTCTAAGTAAGAGCCGAAAAAAGAAATGGTTTTTGTTTGATAGAAATCATATAGATATCATAAAAGTTCAATCTTCGCTGCAATCGCTGATTCGCTTTAAACGTCTGAATTTATTGGAATCGTGGCCGATGAAAGGACGCTTTGACTTCATCTTCTGTCGCAATGTCATGATTTATTTTAATGAGGAGACGCAGGAGCGTTTATTGAATCGCTATGCAGATGCATTAAACCCCGGTGGTTATTTGTTTATAGGGCATTCTGAAAATATGCATGGCGTAGGCGTCCGGTTTGAATCCCTGGGAAAGACTATTTACAGAGTGAAATCATAGCGATGGAAGCGCATCAACTACCAGGCACATTGCCTCCTGCAGAACCAGGTTTTGAGCATATTAATCGGTACTGGGATCGCCGTATGAATATGCATGCAGCGAAAATTTTACCCGGCGAATTTTATGTAAGTCGTTGCGGTGAAATTATCGCGACAGTCTTAGGTTCTTGTATTGCTGCTTGTATCCGGGATCGGCAATTAGGTGTTGGAGGCATGAATCATTTTATGTTGCCCCAAGAAGTTGAGCACTCTACCGATAATTGGGGCGGAGATCTTGCTTTGGCGTCCCGTTACGGAAATTGGGCGATGGAGTATCTCATCAATGAAATTTTGAAAATGGGCGGAACCCGCAAGAACCTCGAAGTAAAGGTGTTCGGTGGCGGTAATGTGTTGAGCAATACGACAGAGATAGGAACGCGCAATGTTGACTTCGTTCGATCGTATCTCGCACGCGAAGGCTTAAGTATTTCAGCAATGGATGTTGGGGGCGCCCACCCAAGAAAAGTGTTGTATTTCCCTGATACTGGCGCCGTAAAAATGAAGCGTTTAATTAGTGTGGCAAACGACACGATTGCACAACGTGAACGCGATTATCGTAGTAATTTAAACAAATCTGCAGATACAGGCGATGTCGAATTATTTTAACTGAAGTCGATTTGAGAGGCTGGCAGTGAATCCATATAAAGTATTAATCGTTGATGACTCGGAGCTCATACGCCAAGTACTGACCGAGATTATCAGTCAAGCTCCCGACTTGCAGGTAGTCGGGGTCGCGAGCGATCCATTTGACGCGCGAGAGAAGATTAAAGCGTTAAACCCCGATGTAATCACTCTTGATGTTGAAATGCCGAAGATGGATGGGATTTCGTTTCTCAAGAATTTGATGCGCTTGCGTCCGATGCCAGTTGTAATGATATCTACCTTAACGGCAAAAGGAGCTCCCGTTACGCTCGATGCGCTAGAAATTGGAGCAGTTGACTACGTTTGTAAGCCCAAAGGTGGAGGCTGGGGAGATCTAGTCCAATACGCAGGTGTCATTCAAGATAAGGTTCGCAATGCGGCTAGAGCTAATATGCTCGCGCGTGAAAGTGTCACGACTAAAGCAAGCACTCCCACCGAGACTTCAACTAAAGAAGATCGATATAAAGTAGGCAAGGTGATTTGTATCGGAAGCTCGACGGGCGGCACTGAAGCCTTGAAAGAAATTCTTCGGTACATGCCTAAAAACTGCCCTCCGATTCTTATGGCGCAACATATCCCAGCAGCCTTTAGTGGCACCTTTGCTAGTCGATTAAACGATACGATGCCCATTGAAGTTTGTGAGGCGAAAGCAGATATGCCGCTTAAAGCGGGGTGTGCTTATTTAGCACCGGGTGACCGTCATCTGCGCTTAGCTAAACGCGATAAAAAGCTTGTTACAGCGCTCTTAGATGGTGAAAAAGTAAACGGACATATTCCATCGGTTGAAGTCTTATTTGATTCAGCAACGGCCGAACTTGGTAAGTACTGTGTTGGCGCAATGTTGACGGGAATGGGGGCTGATGGAGCCACCGGAATGTTAAGAATGCGACAAGCAAAAGGGCATACAATTGCACAAGATGAGGCAAGTAGCGTGGTGTGGGGAATGCCCGGCGCAGCAGTTAAACTGAATGCTGCAGTAGAAGTGCTGCCCATACAGCGGATTGGGCCGGCATTACTTAATGCATGCAAAATTACATAATTGCTCATTAGTTCTCAAATTAATTACGCGAGTTTCGCAATCTTTACTACGCTATGTGCGGTAATACCAACACTGAAAAAACGAGGGCAGTATGTCGGTGAATGTGAGCTACCAAGGTAGTGACCAAACCTTAAAAATCGCAATAGATGGCAGATTTGATTTCAGTCATCACGCAGCTTTTAGAGACGCATATGAGAGCGCTGAAACACAAATTTCATCTTACGAAATTGATCTCAGCGAAACCTCTTATATAGATAGTTCGGCCTTAGGAATGTTGTTGCTACTTCGTGATCATGCTGGTGGTGCGGATGCGAAAATCGCAATAAATCATTGCAATGATGATGTAAAAAAAATCCTTAAAATTTCCAATTTTGAGCAGCTGTTTTCTATCACTTAATATATCTATGCGCCGATAAACACTTGTCGGCATGATCTTTGTATCGTTGATTGCATAATTAATTATTAAATAACGTTGTTCGTTAAAAATTATGCAGCAATTGTCATTACTTCCAGTGTCCGGTGCACCGAACTCAGAGTTAATTGAGACGGGAGCAGCGACGGTTAAAGCCCAGAATGGCTCGTCTGAGGCCTTCGGTAAGGTTTTTAATAAAGCTCAAACTAAGGTAGAAAAATCAGAACCCTTAGGCGCACATTCCGGCGATCAAACAGCCTTGTCTAATTCAATATCGCATTCGGCAAGTCCTCAAGCTCACGATGAAAGTGGCAATCCGTTACCGCCAAAAGACGGAGAATTGCCGCAAGCCGATCAGCCCGAATGGAATGGATTAACTAATTCAGCCAGTACAGATGAATTCGATTCCACGGCCGCATTCGTATCAGGGCAAGGTGATAGTGGGATTAATTCATCAGTATTGAACTTTCAGTTGGGCCAGAATGTAACTATTACACCAGATACAGAGCTCCAAACTGTCAAAGGCGCAGTATTTAGCGCTGTTAATCAGGTGGGTAAGAATGGCAGTGCATCCTCGTTAGCAAACACAGCGTCAGATCTCAGGTCTGAGTTTGGGCAATCAACGAGTTCTCAGCAAGCGAGTGTTAACAATTCGAATGGCCAGGCTTTGAGGCCCCATGGCCAAAGCGCGATCGCGGGATCTTCTGCACCATTAGTTGGTGTTGATGGCGCGGCTAGTAGCGATTCGCAAACTAACTTAGGGAATTCATTTCAACGTTCTGCGATCATTTCAAATGAGGGCTTAAGTTTGGGTAAAGATGGCGTGGCGGCTTCTGCTGCTGTATCTAGTTCGCAGAATGGCCAAATGAATTTTGCACATCCTATTGTTAGCGGAGAGCTTACTGTCTCGATTAACGGTAAGCCAGTGGATTCTTCCGCGCTAAATCCGATTGCCCAGTCTCCTCAGTCCCTTGAGAATGGTTTTGAAGTATCTGCTAAGGACGGGCAAGTAAATTCGGCCGTTAGTGAGACAGTGTTGAATAGTATGACTTCGGTTATACGCACCGATACAAGTCCGAATGCTGCTGATGGTGCATCTCATGTCGTAGGTGCAATGAAGGTTGGTAATACTATGATGGCGCAGGTAAGCGCTGCAGGGCCAGCATTGTCGAACGCTGCATCCATTATGCGGGTTGAAGGTTTAGCTCAAGCACAAGTTCAAGCAGCTGCTTCGCAAAACGCAAATACCTCTGCAGGTCTGACCAGCAACTCTCCGTATAATGCTAACGCGGCAAACATCACGAGTACTTTGCTGCAACCTGAAAGTAGTACGCTTGTTTCCGAAAGTGATTTTAGAGCGAAGCTGCAGTTCGAGCTAAGTTCTGGTGGTATCCAGAATGTTGACGATGCGCCTGACTTAGGTCTGAGCAAATTTGAGGGTTTGACGAATCAACGCCTCGTTTCAGATAGCAGAGTGCCGGAGTCACAAGCGGGTAAAGCTTATGTTAGTTCATTGCCATTAGCTGTTGATGACCCCGACTGGTCAAATCAGTTAAATCAAAAGTTGATGTGGATGAGTGCTCGTAATATTCAACAGGCCGAATTGCATTTGAATCCTGCTGATATGGGACCGATTGATATAAAAATTCAGATCGGCGCTGAGCAAAGTTCTATAAACATCAATGCTCAGAACCAAGGTGTGCGCGAATTACTTGAGGCTAATATTCACAAGCTAAAAGAAATGCTGAATGGCAGCTCTGAGGAACTTGCTGACGCAGGCGAGCAATCGTTAGGTCAAAGCTCTGGCCAAGAGTCGTCGCCTGAGCAAGGTGGTCAAGAAGATCAATCTGTGGCGTATAGTGCTGGTACGAGTACACCGCAAAATCATCAAAGTGTTGTCTCGGATAATCCAAATCAAAACGTCAGTTTGAGCGATAGTTTGGTCGACGCTTACGCCTAATACATTAAGTCAACATAGGGGCACGCGTTCGTGCGCTCCTTCTTTTCGCATTACTCTTGCTTAACAAAGCAATAAATAGAAAGCGAATCAGCTAGAATCTGCTCGGTTCCGTAAGTGAGGCGCATAACTCACTTACGACAATTCTGTTGTAGTGATTGGCATATAGATTGCTGAATAACTACAACGCCTAATTAATCAATACATAATTGACGAGATTTTGACGTGGCAGATAAAGAAAAGCCAGAAAATGAAGAGCAGGGTGCTGAGCAGGAAGCAACGGGATCAAAGAAAAAACTGTTTGTTATCATTGGCTTAGTCGTACTTTTGTTGGTAATCGCTGGCGGTGTGACGTATTTCTTGATGGCAGGCGGAGAATCTGAAGCGAGTGACGACACGACGCCAGAGATTCAGCCTGCTATTTATATGGATTTAAAACCACCTGTACTTGCGACGTTGATGGTAGACGGTCGCCAACGTTATATGCAGGTAAGCTTAAACGTTATGGGGCGTGATCAAGCTGCTTTAGATGCAGTCGATTATCACATGCCGTCGATACGTTCGAAGTTAAACGCCTTATATGGCGGAGCGGATTTCAAAATGGCTCAAACAATTGAAGGAAAGGAAGCGCTGATTGCTGAAACGCTTACTTCAATCAATGCTGTTCTTGAAGCCGAAGGTGAGCCTCTTATTGAGGCTGTGTATTTTACAAACTTCGTAATGCAGTAAGAAAAGGTTATTAGCTTTCGTGCAAGACTTACTCTCACAAGACGAAATCGATGCGCTACTTCATGGCGTAGATGATGGAGATATAGACACCGAAGAGGATCATTCTGAAGACGGCGTCCGTTCCTATGATCTAGCTAGCCAAGACCGTATTGTTCGTGGGCGAATGCCAACGCTTGAAATGATCAATGAGCGTTTTGCACGATATACCAGAATTAGCTTGTTTAACTTATTGCGACGTAATGCTGACGTTTCCACAGGTGGCGTTCAGATTATGAAGTTTGGCGAATATATTCATACGCTCTACGTTCCAACAAGTTTAAATATCGTCAAAATGCGCCCCTTGCGTGGCTCAGGGCTATTTATTCTTGATGCGAAGTTAGTCTTCAAGCTCGTTGACAACTTCTTTGGGGGAGACGGGCGACACGCTAAAATCGAAGGGCGCGAGTTTACTCCAACAGAAAATCGTGTTGTCCAAATGGTATTGGAACAAGTCTTTATCGATATGAAAGAGGCTTGGAATGCGATTTTTAAAGTTGATTTTGAGTATGTGAATTCTGAAGTGAACCCCTCAATGGCGAATATAGTCAGCCCAAGTGAGGTGGTTGTAATCAGTACATTCCATATTGAATTAGATGGCGGTGGCGGTGATCTGCATTTGGCGCTGCCTTACTCGATGATTGAGCCTATGCGCGAGCTGCTTGATGCCGGTGTGCAAAGCGACGTTGATGAAATTGATGAACGTTGGGTGAACACGATGCGTGAAGATTTACTCAGCGCAAACGTGCCGATTAACGCAACCCTACTAGAAAACCAAATTAGTTTACGTGACGTGTCGAATTTAAAAGAAGGCGACATTATTTCCGTAGATTTACCTGAATATGCCATGGTATCGGCAAACAAAATACCTATGTTTTATGCTCAGTTAGGCCAGAAAAATGGATCACTGGCATTGATGATTAAGGACAAAATAGAGCGGCCAACAACCGCTTCAACCAGCTTGGTAGACGAAGATGAGTGATAACGAAACCCAAAACGACGGTCAAAGTGAAGACGAGAAGTTAGCATCTGAATGGGAAGCGGCGATGGAAGAGTCTGGCGATGCTGGTGGTGACGCTGAGGATGAATGGGCCGCGGCGATGGCCGAGGCTGAAGCCTTAGGTGGCGAAGAGAATGATATTCAGGCAGCGCCCTTGGAAAGTTTCTCTGGCACAGCTCATCAAGCTAGTGCAGGTCTGGGTACTGGTTCTGAAACTCCCGATCTGGACGTGATTTTAGATATTCCGGTGACCATCTCGATGGAAGTTGGGAATACGTCAATCCCTATTCGTAATTTATTACAGCTGAATCAGGGCTCTGTTGTTGAATTGGATCGATTGGCAGGCGAGCCATTAGATGTACTGGTTAACGGTACGCTAATTGCCCATGGCGAAGTGGTTATGGTGAACGATAAGTTCGGTATTCGTTTGACGGACGTTGTAAGTCCATCAGAACGCATTCGTCGCCTAGGCTAACTAGGCAGCGCTGGATTTGGCGTAAGTGAGGTAAATTGTGCGTCTGTTGATCCTTCTAATGATTACTTTGCTGAGCTTCAATGCGCTTGCGACGCAGAAAACGATCACTTCAGAACAAAATAGTAATACTCAAACCGTAGAGTCAGTTGAACGCTCAGATTTGTCGGAGCAGGAGGCTGCTGAAAAAAGCCTAGCGACAACAATAGAATCTGAGGGTTCGGATTCTAATCAGTCGTCGGCTTCTCAAAACATACTTGATTCTGACGGCCTTCTTTCTTCTCCAAAAGTCACTGTTTCTGAAGCATCCAATTGGCCTTTTGTGATGCTCACGCTGCTAGGTATGGTTGCCTGTATCTTATTGATCGCCTTTATCGTCAAGCGTTTTACAGGTTTAACCGGTATGGGATCGAACGATTTAAAAGTTGTTTCTGCCATGGCGATTGGAACGCGGGAGCGTGTTGCAGTGCTAGATGTTCGTGGTGAGCAATTCTTGATCGGCGTGACTTCGCAGCAGATTTCCTTGCTGCATCATTTCGATGAAGCGCCAATTAAGCCCTCGGTATCGGCGAAACCGAGTGAGTTTTCCGAAAAACTCCAATCTATTATTAGCAAGCAAAGTTCAAAAGGGAGTGAATAAGTGAAGGCTGTTTTATTCTCGATCTTAGCGTTGCTTGTGCCTTCTTTTGGTTTCGCAGCCGACTCTGGTATTCCAGCATTGCAGTTGATAACGAATGAAGACGGGTCTCAGTCTTATTCTGTAACGCTGCAAATTCTGGCGCTGATGACAGCGCTAACTTTTTTGCCTGCGATGTTAATGATGATGACATCGTTTACGCGGATCATTGTGGTGTTTGCTATTTTGCGACAAGCACTTGGTCTTCAGCAGACACCGTCGAATCAAATTATTCTTGGTCTGACCTTATTCCTTACAATCTTCATCATGACGCCAGTGCTTGAAAGAGTGAATGCAGAAGCTATCCAACCGTATATGGCTGAGGAGCTAGCACCACTTGAAGCAGTAGAAAAGGCCAGTGTTCCTTTCAGGGAGTTTATGATGGCTCAAACGCGAGAAGATGACTTGGCGCTGTTCATGCGCATATCTGGCAAACAAGCGGCTAGTCCTGAAGAGGTATCGTTTTGGGTGTTGATGCCTGCATTCGTCACTAGTGAATTGAAAACAGCATTTCAAATCGGGTTTATATTGTTCCTGCCATTTTTGGTGATTGATATGGTTGTAGCGAGCGTCTTAATGGCGATGGGTATGATGATGCTATCTCCAATTATTATTTCTCTACCTTTTAAAATTATGTTCTTCGTTTTAATTGACGGCTGGGCATTGATTATGGGCACCTTAGCCGCGAGTTTTGGAATATGACGAAGCTACTTGAGGGGAGGGCGTATGACACCTGATGTTGCTATCGATTTAGTGAGTGACGCGATTTATCTGATCGTATTGCTTGTCGCTCTTATTCTAACGCCAGGTTTGCTTGTCGGTTTAATGGTGAGTGTATTTCAGGCTGCTACGCAAATTAACGAACAAACACTTAGCTTTTTGCCTCGTTTATTGGTCACGCTGGTGGTACTCATTGCCGCAGGTCCATTCATGATGCAAAAGATCATCGATTTCTCAGAGCGTCTCATTCACAACATTCCAGTGCTGATAGGCTAGCAATGGTTTTTACAGATGCGCAAATAGGGGCTTGGGTGGCTGCATGGTTATGGCCGCTGTTCAGAATTGCGAGTTTCTTTATGGTGATTCCGGTCATCGGCACGCAGTTAGTTCCGATGCGCGTTCGTGTTGGTTTAGCATTCGTCGTAACGTTGCTTGTTGCTCCTTTGCTTCCACCTGTTCCTGAAATTGAGCCCTTATCTTTTACTGCGATGTATGTGACCTTGCAGCAAATTTTTATCGGTACCTTAATGGGCTTAATGTTTGTGTTTTTGATGCAGCTGTTTGTTGCTGCAGGTCAGATGATCGCCATGCAGATGGGCCTAGGTTTTGCGTCGATGATCGATCCGAGTAATGGGGTAAATGTCCCAATCCTATCTCAGATATTTTTAGTTTGCGTGACGCTTATCTTTCTTTCGATGAATGGCCACCTCGTTATGATCGAAGTGGCAGTTCAAAGTTTTCAGGCGTGGCCTATTTCAGACCAAATTATCGGCCCAAATAGCGTGTCGCGAGAGGATCTCTGGGGATTCCTGATGCGCATAAATTGGTTGTTTGCATCTGCGCTAGTGATTGCGTTGCCTGCCATTACGGCGGTGCTGATCATAAATTTGTCGTTCGGCATCATGACGCGTGCCGCGCCGCAGATGAACGTTTTTTCTTTGGGTTTTCCAATCGGTATGTTGTTCGGTTTATTTATTGTCTGGGTGAGCATTTCAGGCTTATTGCCCCAGTTTGATAATTTCAGTACCGACACCTTCTTATTTTTGCGTGATATGCAGGGCTTTTAGATGGCAGAAGAAGGTAACGATAGCAGTCAGGAAAAAACCGAAGAACCCACCCCCAGGCGAATAGAAAAAGCCAAGGAGGAGGGGCAGGTTGCGCGCTCAAAAGAACTGAACACGGCCTTGCTTTTGATTGTAGGTACGGGCGGGCTTCTGATCTTTGGCGCGCAAATTGGCGAAACGATGGTTGAGATCATGAAGCATAGCTTTGTGTTGCCACGCGAAGTTGTTTTTGATTCTCACCAAATGGGCCTTTATTTGCTGGACGCTGCGGGCGAAGCCATGCTCGTCACGATGCCTTTAATGGTAATGCTCTTTATTGCAGCAATTGCCGGCTCTATTGTGCTTGGTGGTTGGCTGATAGCGCCCAAAGCTGTCGCGCCTAAATTTAGCCGTATGAATCCCTTGAAAGGTTTGAAGAGGATGTTTTCGCTCAAATCTCTCGTAGAGCTTGCCAAGGCGATTGCCAAGGTCGGGATTGTCTTATTTTTCGCGGTTGTTTTACTTCAAATTCATACCGAAGAGTTGTTAGGTATTGCCAATCAGGCGACCGTCACGGCCATGGCTCATGCTGCCGATATTTTGGGTTGGAGTTTCTTTTTTCTGTCTTGCACGATGATTATTATTGCAGCTGTTGATGTTCCTTTTCAGATGTACGATCACAATAAGAATCTGAAAATGACCAAACAAGAAGTCAAAGACGAATTCAAAGACACTGAGGGTAAACCTGAAGTTAAGGGCCGTGTTCGTCAGCTCCAGCGTGAAATTTCTCAGCGGCGCATGATGCAAGACGTTCCTCAAGCCGACGTCATTATTACCAACCCCGAACATTACTCAGTCGCCCTGCGTTACAAGCCTGATCAAGACGATGCCCCAATCGTGCTTGCGATGGGGGTGGATGAGGTTGCTATGAAAATCCGAGAAATCGGTAGAGAGCATAATATTGAGTTAGTGGCTGCGCCGCCTCTTGCTCGTTCGATTTATTACAATTCAAAAGTTGGGGAAGAGGTGCCTTCGGGTCTATATGTGGCCGTTGCTCAGGTGCTTGCGTATGTCTTCCAGTTACAACAATTCCGAAGACGTGCAAGACCTCGCCCAAGTATGCCTGACATCCCAATTCCGGATGATCTACAGCACGATTAGCAGCATGTTATAAAAAATATCGATCGGGGTTAAAACTTGGGTCGATTTTTGCAAAACACTGTAGCTAGCGATAGTTGTGACGAAAAATCGTCATTCGTAGTTATCATCACAAGATTGATTAGGTGTTATGCAAACAAGTCTTGGCTTAAATCAGCTTAAATTTATTCAAAGCCACATGGCCATTCCGCTATTGCTGATAGCGGTGCTTGGCATGATGACCTTGCCTGTACCTCCTTTCCTGTTGGACTTGTTATTCACCTTCAATATTGCCTTGTCGTTGGTTGTTCTTCTTGTCTGTGTTTATGCGCTCCGCCCCATGGAGTTTGCGATATTTCCTACGGTTTTGTTGGTTGCGACCTTACTACGTTTGGCATTAAACGTTGCGTCAACGCGTGTTGTTCTCCTAGAAGGCCATGAGGGCGGGGACGCAGCCGGTAAAGTAATTCAAGCCTTTGGTGAAGTGGTTATTGGCGGCAACTACGCCGTTGGTCTAGTTGTATTCGCAATCTTAATGATCATCAACTTTGTGGTCGTGACCAAGGGTGCTGGGCGTGTATCTGAAGTAAGTGCTCGATTTACACTCGATGCGATGCCAGGCAAACAAATGGCAATTGATGCAGACCTTAACGCAGGAATTATCAATCAAGAAGAGGCGAAGTCGCGTCGGGAAGAAGTTGCCACGGAAGCAGATTTTTATGGGGCGATGGATGGTGCATCAAAGTTCGTACGTGGTGATGCCATTGCGGGTTTGTTGATCTTAGCCATTAATATTATTGGCGGTTTGAGTATCGGCATTTTGCAGCACCAACTAGAGTTCAATGATGCGATGCAAAAGTACTCGCTTCTTACGATTGGTGATGGCTTGGTCGCACAGATTCCATCGTTACTTCTTTCTACCGCTGCGGCAATTATGGTGACGCGTGTTAGTACGACACAAGACATGTCATCACAAGTGCTTGATCAAATGTTTTTGTCGCCTAAGGCTTTGTATATCGCCTCTGGTATTCTAATCGTGATGGGCATCGTACCTGGCATGCCGCATTTTGCGTTTTTGTCGCTTGGTATTCTTGTCGGCGCGGGGGCTTGGTATCGTGATCGCCAGAATAAAAAGCCGCAGGTAGAACCTTATGATGGGCCGGTCCCTCAACGTGGCTCGCAAGCCAATGTTGGTAGTGCGCAGGTGCAACCTGACTCTTCAACTCTAGAGCTTCCAGCGGGGCAAGAAGGTCAACAAGAATCGTCCCAGAAAGAGTTGGGTTGGGATGATGTGATGACCGTAGATATTATTGGTCTAGAGGTAGGTTATCGATTAATACCCTTGGTTGATAAAGGTCAGGGCGGTCAGCTCTTGGGTCGTATAAAAGGTGTGCGCAAGAAGCTCTCACAGGAGCTTGGATTCTTGATGCCATCAGTGCACATCCGCGACAATCTTGACCTCATGCCTAATGTCTATCGTCTCACCTTGATGGGGGTGACCTTGGCCGAAGCAGAGATTCATCCCGATCGAGAGCTGGCGATTAATCCTGGGCAAGTATTTGGTAGTATTGATGGAATTGCGGGTGTCGATCCTGCTTTTGGCATGGAAGCCGTTTGGATCGATCCAGAGAACAAAGATCAAGCTCAAGCCTTGGGTTATACCGTTGTGGACGCAAGCACTGTTGTCGCAACGCATCTTAACCAACTTCTTCAAAAACATGCTTATGAGCTATTGGGTCACGAAGAGGTTCAGCAATGGATTGATCAGTTGACGAAGCAGGCGCCAAAACTTGCTGAAGAATTAGTGCCAACCACTTTAAGTGTCTCCTTTCTATTAAAAGTACTTCAGAATCTATTGCAAGAAGATGTGCCAATCAAAGACATGCGTTCTATTGCTGAGGCTTTGATTAGTCGCGCACCTAAAGGCGCAGAGCCAGAAGTGTTGACCGAAGCTTGTCGGCAAGGTTTGAAGCGGATGATCGTACAAACCCTGATTGAAGGTGAGGCGGAAATTCCTGTTATTACACTCGAGCCTGAATTGGAACAGCTATTGCTTAAGTCTGTACAGCAAGCACAGAAAACCGGCGGTGCCGATGATCTCGGAATGGTCTTGGAGCCCGGTATTGTGGAGAACTTGCAGCGTTCACTAGCAGATGTAACGCAGCGACAAGAAATGCTTGGAAACCCCGTAATACTGTTAGTTTCCGCGCCAGTCCGCCCAGCGATGGCTAAGTTCTCACGCTTTGTAAATGACGGTATTCGGGTGCTCTCATATCAAGAGATTCCGGATAACAAGCAAATAAATATAGTGTCGACGGTCGGTCAATAATTTGACTACAGGAAGTTGTCGTCAAAAAAGCCTTTAGGTGAAGAGTTATGAAAGTTAAGCGTTATTTCTCCCATTCAATGCAAGATGCTTTGCGTCAGATACGCGAAGATTTAGGCCCTGATGCGGTGATTCTTTCAAACTCAAAAACAAATGGTGGTGTCGAGATATTGGCAACTGCCGAATATGAAGATCAGCCAGAGCAGGGTGTTGCTCAGGTATCTAATAATGAAACTAAAGTGAGCGCGTCCGAGCTCGCAAAACAACGCGCTGAGCGCAGTCTCGAATTGCAGGCGGAAATGGATAGAAGTCGTCGCCGCATCGAGAGCGTGAAGCAAGAACAGAACGTCATTAAAACAGAGCAGTTTGGTCAAACGAATAAGATTCAGGCGACTCCTGCAGTCAATCATGATGAGCGTTCGAGCAAGCAAGATGATGCGATTTACGTGATGCAGGAAGAGCTTCGTGAACTACGCGAAATGATTTCTGCTCAGGCGAAACAGTCGACTTCGCAACAATCTATTGAACCAATGCCTCAAGCTGTTGTGACGCCAAGCCAATCGATCGTAGATGAGCGCTTAGAGCGTCTAGCGATTCAGCAGCCTATTCGAAAGCAATTGCTAGATAGCGTTGCAAGTGAAGGCGATTCTGATACTGCTTGGGCAAAGGTGCGTAAACAAATTCATGGTGCGATTCAGACAGAATATAGCGAAATCATCGACATGGGTGGCGTGATTTCACTTGTTGGCCCGACCGGAAGTGGCAAAACAATGACGATTGGTAAGTTGGCTGCGCGTTATGTTATGCGTCATGGGGCAGATGGTATTGCTTTGGTGACAACAGATCGTTACCGAATCGCCGCACACGAGCAGCTAAAAGTGTTTGGAAGAATTCTGAATGTTCCAGTGCATGTTGTTGACGAGGATAATTGCTTAGATGCGATTCTAGACAAGTGCTCTGATCGCAAGCTTGTATTGGTGGATACGGCTGGTTTGATGCAGTCTGATCGTTCGTGGAATGAGCAGCTTAAAGAATTGAAAATGTCTGCGCATCGCATTCAAAACTACTTAGTGATGCCGGCAACGGGTCAGTATGCTGTGATGAAGGCTAACTATAAGCATTACAAGATGGTCGGGCTAGCGGGAACAATTATTACCAAACTTGACGAAGCTGTAAGCTTTGGGGAAGCATTAAGTTACCTTATAGCGAGTAAACTTTCCTGCGCGTATGTAACAGATGGCCAGAGAGTGCCAGAAGATATTCATTTGGCGGAGCGTCAAAGTCTGCTCAATAAAGCGGAGGAATTATTGAATAGTTCCGAGCGATGGGTGACAATTCCGAGCCACGCGAATGCGCAGCAGCATGTAGACGAATCAGTTAGCAATTTTGCTTAATATCACTGGCGTCAACTAGACAAATTTCACCAATCACCTATTTTGGTTGTTGGTAGTCGCTTTTAAGGTTTGTCTTGTCTCGAAGCGAAGAAGAAGTAAAACAAAAGGATATTCATCAGCATGGCGAATTCTAGCCCTGTTCAAGTTATAGCGGTCACTGGCGGTAAGGGTGGGGTCGGTAAAAGTAATGTATCGATCAACCTTTCTTTAGCCTTAGCGGATCTAGGTCGCAGAGTGACATTGCTCGATGCGGATTTAGGTTTGGCAAATATCGACGTGCTCTTGGGAATTACCGCAAAGGGAAATATCTCAGACGTTATATCAGGTGATTTAAGTCTGCGCGATATTCTTGTAGAAGGCCCCAAAGGAATAAAGATCGTGCCGGCTGCATCCGGAACGCAAAAGATGGTTGCGCTTAACCATCTAGAGCACGCCGGTTTAATCAACGCCTTCAGTGAATTATCACAAGATCTTGACGTTCTGATTGTGGATACCGCAGCGGGTATATCAGATGGTGTTGTATCGTTTGTTCGTGCAGCCCAAGAAGTGTTACTGGTTGTGACCGATGAGCCAACGTCTATTACCGATGCCTATGCATTAATAAAGCTGCTTAATCGCGACTACGACATGTACCGTTTTCGTGTCCTTGCAAATATGGTTCGCAGCCCAGAAGAGGGGCGCCATCTCTTTTCAAAGCTTACCTCTGTGACGGAACGTTTTCTTGATGTTGCACTCCAATATGTAGGTTCTGTTCCTTACGATGAAAACGTACGCAAAGCTGTCCAGCGTCAGCGCCCTGTATTAGAAGCTTACCCCCGCGCTAAAGCATCTATAGCATTCAAGCAGCTCGCTCAAAAGGCTGATTCGTGGCCATTACCAAGCACTCCAAGAGGACATTTGGAGTTTTTTGTTGAGCGCTTAGTACAAGCCTAGGATTGGCTGTAGCCTCGTAATGATTTATTCCCCATGCAGTACTTTTACGGCAGGGCCATACTGTTTTGTTGATGTATAGCGAAAAAGAAACACAGTACGCAGATGAGTTGATCGTGAAGCATGCGCCCTTAGTAAAGCGTATTGCACATCATCTAATGGCTCGCCTTCCATCAAGTGTTCAAGTCGATGATTTGATTCAGGCCGGCATGATTGGCCTGCTAGAGGCTGCGCAAAAATACGAAAGTGATCGTGGTGCGTCGTTTGAGACTTATGCCGGAATCCGAATTCGCGGCGCGATGATGGATGAAGTCCGTAAGGGCGATTGGGTGCCTCGTTCCGTACATCGCAACGCGCGCCGCATCGCGGAAGCAGTAAAAGCGATTGAGGCTAGAACTGGGCAAGATGCGAGTGACGAGCAAATTGCCGCAGAGCTTGAAATGTCTCTCGATGAATATTTTGCGTGCCTGAAAGATAGTAATGCCGGTAAGCTTTTTTCACTCGAGGAACTGGCTGAAAACTCTGAAGGCCAAGGCTTTGAAGTCGAGAGTGGCTCGACTGCTGATCGACCGAGTGATTTCTTTAGTGAGCAGCAGTTTAAAAAAGCCCTGGCATCTGAGATAGAGCGTTTGCCGGAACGCGAAAATTTAGTGCTTTCTCTTTACTATGAAGAAGAGATGAATCTAAAAGAAATAGGCTTAATTCTTGATGTGAGTGAGTCTCGTGTTAGTCAAATTCACTCACAGGCAGCTATCCGTTTAAAGTCAAGAATGTATGAGTGGATTGATTCGTAATTTACGACTATCCATAACTAATCAAAGTTCTTGATTTTCCAATAAAAAAAACTGGCTAGACTCATTTCTCTGTCTAGACTTCATATTAGGGTTTGAAACGCTATCAAAGGTTTCGACAGGAATGGAGGTCGACTTGAATAAAGATATGAAAATCCTTGTTGTTGATGATTTTTCGACAATGAGGCGCATTATTAAAAACCTACTTCGCGATTTAGGGTTCACAAATACCGATGAGGCTGATGACGGCAATACTGCATTGCCGATGCTGAAAACCGGTAAGTATGACTTCCTCGTGACGGATTGGAACATGCCAGGAATGACTGGTATTGACTTGCTTAAGACCGTTCGTGCAGATGATGACTTAAAGTCTTTACCTGTGTTGATGGTTACTGCTGAAGCAAAACGAGATCAGATCGTTGCAGCGGCACAAGCAGGTGTAAATGGGTATGTGGTTAAGCCATTTACAGCAGCCGTCTTGAAAGAAAAAATCGAGAAAATCTTCGAACGAATTGATGCCTAGTACTGTTATGAACGAACTAACTCCGTCTCAAGCAGCGCAAAGCATTGAAGGTGTAGAAGGCTTTGAACAACTGCTTAAAGAACAAACAAGTCAGCTAAAAGATCTCGTTGATCAGGGCGACTTGTCTTCCGCGCTTAGTCTCATCTCTGAGATTAATCAAACTCGTGATAAAACACTTTATGTCGAAGTAGGTCGATTGACTCGCAGTCTCTATGAATCGATTCGCGACTTTCAGATTGATTGCGGTGATGTACAAAGCCGAGAAGCTTTATCGAAAATTGATGATGCATCTGACCGACTAGCCTACGTCGTTGATATGACGAATAGCGCTGCCAACAAAACCTTAGACCTTGTTGAAGAAACAATGCCTTATGCATCGCATATGAAAGATGAGGCTGATCAACTTAAGCAAGAATGGCAAAAGTTGCGCCGTAAGGAAATGAGCCCTAGTGAATTTAGAGACCTAACGGGGCGCATGGATACCTTCTTGACTCAACTTGGTAATGACTCAGATAAGGTATATCAAAATTTATCATCTATATTGCTTGCACAGGATTTTCAGGACTTAACGGGTCAAGTTATCAATCGTGTAACAAATTTAGTTAAAGATGTTGAAGAAAATCTCGTTAACCTTGTAAGGATGGCCGGAAAGGTCGACCAAATTACAGGTACTGTGCACGACCTTGAGTCCATCGAAACCAATATGGATGGCGAAGGTCCACAGATGAAAAAAGAAGAACGCGAAGATGTTGTAAATGGTCAAGACGATGTGGATGACCTTTTATCAAGCTTAGGGTTTTAGGAAGAGTACAAAGGGGTTAGTGAATGAGCTTTGAGCCAGATGAAGAGATCTTGCAGGACTTTCTTGTTGAGTCTGGTGAGATTCTTGAGCAGTTATCTGAACAGCTCGTTGAACTAGAACAAAACCCTGAAGACCTAGATCTTCTCAATGCAATATTCCGTGGCTTTCATACCGTTAAAGGTGGGGCAGGGTTTCTTCAGTTAGAGGCCTTGGTCGATTGCTGTCATATTGCTGAAAATGTGTTTGATGTCTTGCGTAACGGTAAGAGAACCGTAGACGCCGAATTGATGGATGTGGTGCTTCGTGCACTTGATTCCGTTAATGTCATGTTTGATGAGGTTCGTTCTGGCGAACAACCGAGTCCTGCAGAACCTTCGCTATTAAAAGATTTAGAGCGCTTTGCATGTGAACAAGGCGCGGAGCCGGTGGCAGAGGAAGTACCTGAAGCTGCTCCGAATGAGCCAGCTCCACAAACTCCTTCAACAGATCAGCAAACAGCTGAAGAAGGAGCAAAAATCGTTGACCAGATCGCTTCAGCTGAGGGCGACATTACAGACGATGAATTTGAGATGTTGTTGGATGCGCTTGATGGCCCAACTTCAGCTCCAGCTCAAGAGACACCCGCCTCAACAAATGATGCTGCTCCATCACAAGATGCGTCTCCAGCAGGTGAGTCTGATATTTCTGATGAAGAATTTGAAAGCCTCATAGGTGAGCTGCAAGAGCATAAAGTCGCGGATGCGCCAAGTAAGTCTCCGATTCCTTCAGAGCCAAAAGCAAATACGGCATCAGATGCTAGTGCTTCTGATGAAATCACCGATGACGAATTCGAAAAACTTCTTGATGAGCTTCATGGCGAAGGGAAGTTTGATCCTGCGAGCTCAGCAGCTTCTGATACTCCCGCAGCGAGTGCTGAACCTGAAAAACCTGAGACCAAAGAATTTGAGGCTTCTATATCATCAAATTCGGACATGATTACTGATGACGAGTTTGAAAAATTACTTGATGATTTGCATGGCCAAGGTAAAGGGCCTGCAAGTGAAGCGCCTCAAGCGAATAAGTCTCAGACAACGCCGCCTCCGAGTCCGTCTTCTGTTTCAACACCGGAAGATAAGGAAGTTAGACAGTCAGCCTCTACTGCTAAGACAAGCCGTATTGCGAAACCCAAAGTAGCAAGCAGTCCTTCTGCCAGTAAGCCTGCGGCAAAACCCAAGGCTAATGCGCGGGCAGATGGCTTGACGACCGAGACGACCGTTCGTGTTGATACGAAGAGACTCGACGAAATTATGAATATGGTTGGCGAGCTGGTATTGGTCCGTAATCGTTTAAAACGTTTAGGGGATGACAGTACTGACGAAGCCTTGCAGAAGGCGGTGTCGAATCTTGACGTTGTAACGGGGGACTTACAGTCTGCCGTTATGAAAACGCGAATGCAGCCAATTAAGAAGGTTTTTGGACGTTTTCCTCGTGTTGTACGTGACCTAGCGAGAAACCTAAGAAAAGAAGTAAACCTTGTTTTACAAGGTGAAGAAACTGATTTAGATAAGAACTTAGTTGAGGCTCTCTCAGATCCTCTCGTTCACTTGGTTCGAAATGCGGTTGATCATGGCATCGAAATGCCTGATGTGCGTGAAGCAAACGGTAAGCCTCCTGTTGGTGAAGTGTTGTTGTCGGCCGAACAAGAAGGTGACCATATTCTGCTATCCATCCGTGATGACGGCGCAGGTATGGATCCCGAAGTATTACGAAGAAAGGCCGTTGAAAAGGGTGTCTATGATCAGGACGCCGCAGATCGCTTGAGTGACAACGAGTGTTACAACCTGATTTTTGCACCTGGTTTCTCAACGAAAGAAGAGATCTCTGATGTGTCAGGCCGCGGTGTCGGTATGGATGTCGTGAAGACAAAGATCACGCAGCTCAACGGCAGCGTCAATATTGATTCAGAGCTTGGTAAAGGTAGCTGTTTAACGATCAAAGTGCCGTTGACCCTAGCTATCATGCCGACATTGATGGTGAAGCTAGAGCAACAGTCTTTCGCATTCCCTCTCGTAAGCGTTGTCGAAATTTTCCACTTAGATTTAACGAAGACAAATGTTGTCGATGGTCAAGAATGTATTGTTGTCCGTGACAATGTTTACCCACTGTTTTATATCAAGCGATGGCTCGTTAAAAATGGTGGTGCCACAGATCCAGAATTCGCACACGTTGTGATTGTTGCAGTGGGTACTCAAAAGGTTGGGTTTATCGTTGATCAATTAGTTGGGCAGGAAGAGGTCGTAATTAAACCGCTAGGTGGCATGTTGCATGGCACGCCAGGTATGGCGGGCGCAACCATAACAGGTGATGGCCGTATTGCCCTCATTCTAGATATTCCAAGTTTATTAACGCGTTACGCGTAATGTTGTTTTGCAGGGTTTGTAAGGGATGACAGTAAAAGTTCTGATAGTTGATGATTCAGCTTTTTTTAGAAAACGATTGAACGAGATTCTGCGAAATGTAAACGGCATTGAAATCGTTGGTATGGCAACAAACGGTAAAGAAGCCGTCGAGAAAAATGTCGAATTAAAACCAGATGTAATTACGATGGATTATGAAATGCCTATTATGGATGGCATCTCAGCAGTTCGTCAGATTATGTCCGAACAACCGACCTCGATTCTAATGTTTTCATCGCTGACGCACGAAGGGGCGAGAGTAACCCTTGATGCATTAGACGCAGGGGCAGTAGATTTTCTTCCTAAGAACTTTGAAGATATCGCGCGTGATGCCACGAAGATGCAAGATATTCTTCGTAAACGCGTTCTTTCAATCGCCGGCCGTCACCGATTCAAAGCGAGTAGTTTTCGTTCTGCAAATACGTCAGGCACTACTGAGACTAAAGGGAGCGAAGCGGCAACGCGTCGTCCTTTAACGAGTGAGCCAACTTCGCCTACAACATCCATTAACTCTAACGCTGCGGGCTCTTCTAGGAGAGGCCATAGTGTTGATGTTGTGGCTATCGGTACATCTACCGGTGGTCCGGTCGCTTTGCAAAAAGTGGTCACTAAATTACCTCAAAATTTTCCGGTACCTATTTTGCTTGTTCAGCATATGCCGGCAACATTTACCCCTGCTTTTGCTGAGCGCTTGGATGGATTAAGCCAAGTGAAAGTAAAGCAAGCTGTGGATGGCGATACTCTAGAAGCGGGTACAGCTTATTTGGCGCCAGGGGGCAAGCAAATGATTGTTGGTCAAAGAGCAGGTCGTAAGGTTATATCTGTGCTTGATGGCGATGAGAGGCTGACGTACAAACCATCAGTTGATTTGAGCTTTGGTTCAGTGGCGAAGACATTTCCTGGTAAAGCTTTAGGGATTGTTCTGACAGGCATGGGTTCAGACGGTAAAGAAGGGTGTCGACTAATGAAGTCTGGCGGCTCGACTGTATGGACTCAAACAGAAGACTCTTGCGTTGTATACGGAATGCCGATGGTGGTTGATAAAGCTGGTTACAGTGATCGGTCGCTTGATATTAACGAAATCGGTGAGCAAATAATAAATAGGTTAAGCTAATGGATTACCTGAGTGTCGTAGGGCTATTACTAGCTTTTGTTGCGATCTTTGGCGGTAACGCAATTGAAGGCGGCACGTTCGACTCTCTGATTAATGGTCCAGCGGCTTTAATCGTTATCGGTGGCACGCTTGCCGCTATTCTCGTCCAAACTCCTACACATACCTTGAAGCGCAGCGCTTCGGCTTTACAGTGGGTGTTTTTTCCTCCTCATGTATCAATTGACGACGGTATTAATAAATTGCTGTCGTGGAGTGTTCGTGCGCGCAAAGATGGTTTGCTGGGTTTGGAGTCGGTTCTCCCAAAAGAACGCGAGTCTTTCTGCAAAAAAGGTCTTCAGCTCCTTGTTGATGGCGCTGAGCCTGAGTCGATTCAAAGCGTGCTAGAAGTCGATATGCTTGCGCGTGAGCAGCGGGACTTAGACTTGGCTAAAGTCTATGACTCGATGGCTGGATACTCGCCGACCATCGGTATCATTGGTGCTGTGCTTGGTCTGATTCACGTGATGAGTAATCTTGCCGATCCAAGCCAATTGGGCGCCGGCATCGCGACTGCCTTCGTCGCAACAATATACGGAGTGGGTTTAGCTAACTTAGTATTTCTTCCGATTGCGAACAAAATACGTCATAAGGTAGAGCATCAAACTCGCTATTACGAAATGGTGATTGATGGATTGGTATCGATCGCTGAAGGTGAAAATCCTCGTTCTTTGGAACTGAAGCTTAAGGGGTATTTACACCTCGAACATGCCAAGGTCTAGGGGACGACTATGCGTCGACAACGTCGTACTACCGCAGATGAAAATCATGATCGTTGGTTAGTATCCTACGCAGATTTTATAACGCTTTTGTTCGCATTCTTCGTTGTGATGTATTCGATCTCCTCGGTTAATGAGGGGAAGTATAAGGTCCTATCAGAAACGCTAGAGGGCGTCTTCAACACCCGTCAGAAAAGTCTAGAACCAATTCAAATTGGTGAGATTAGCCATAAGTCAGAAAGTTTTAGCAAAAGCGAAGGTCTGAACCCTCTACTGGTAGGTCGTCATGAACGTTACGAATCGAACAAAGACAATATTGATGATGAACAACTAGAGTCGATAGCGGGCGAATTTGAAGATAGCTTTGCTGACTTAATATACGAAGACAAGATTTCGGTTACTTTGCTTGATGAGTGGGTAGAGATAACGCTACGCGATAACGTCGTTTTTGAAAGTGGCGATGTGATCCCTTCAGAGCAAGCTTTTGGTGTTATCAAAAAGATTGCGGGTGTATTGCGTGATCGCGGAAACGGCATTCTGATCGAGGGGCATACTGATAACCGGCGCGTCTCAAATAGTGAATTTCAGAATAATTGGGAGCTCTCTGCATTAAGGGCGACGACTTTTTTACAGCTTCTAGCGATCGAAAATATTGAAGAATCGCGCATGGTGGCTATGGGGTTTGGTCAGTATTCACCTATTGTTCGTAATGACACTCCTGAAGGTCGGAGTGATAACCGACGAATTGTTCTATTAGTCTCCCGTTCGGGCGACGTCCGCAGTACGCTTATTCGCTAACTTATCTCGTTTCATTTTCGTCAAGCGTGTTTGGCATGAGATGTGCAATATTGCGTTGTGTGTCAGATTGTTGACGTAGATATTTGCCGCTGGGTTTTAGCAATGGATGCGTGGTGTTAATATCTAATTCATTGATTTTGCAGTACAAAAAATATAATTCAGGAGTCGGAAGAACGTGCGTATTTGGGCAATAGCAAACCAAAAAGGTGGGGTTGGTAAAACCACTACGGTTGTATCCCTCGGGGGGCTCCTTGCATCGCAAGGTAAACGCGTTCTTGTAATGGATCTAGATCCGCATGGATCATTGACCAGCTATTTTGGTCATGATCCAGACACCATAGAGCAGAGTACTTTTGACCTGTTTATGCACAAGGGTAGAGTGCCAGATGGTTTGCCTGAACAACTCATTACGGCAACGTCTTGCCCAGGTCTAGATCTAATGCCTGCATCCACAGCATTAGCGACGCTTGAAAGACGTATGGTGGGTGTCGATGGAATGGGCCTGATCATATCAAAGACGCTAGCGCTGTTATGGGATCAGTATGATTTTGTATTGTTAGATAATTCTCCGTCACTCGGCGTGCTTATGATCAACTCTTTAGCAGCCAGCCAGCAGTTAATTGTCCCGGTGCAGACAGAGTTTTTGGCTATCAAAGGGCTTGAGCGAATGATGCATACTTTATCGATGGTCATACGCTCGCAAAAAAGTAATCTGCAACATCTTATTTTGCCGACTATGTTTGATAGACGGACACAGGCCTCATTACAAAGTCTTCGAACAATTAAACAGACATGGGGTGATAACGTTTGGAAATTTGCGATCCCGGTCGATACGAAGTTCAGAGATGCGAGTACCAAGGGTGTGGTGCCCTCAGATTTAGACGCCGTGACACACGGTGTGCGCGCATACAAAAAACTACTTGAAACTTTGTTAGAGAAAACACCCAACGGAATATAAAAGGAAAGGGTGATGACACAGCAAGTATATGATGTGCAGTACCCCTCTTATAACGATCAAATTATTGAAGATTACTTAGATGTTCTATTTACCGCGCCTAAGCCTCTTCAGTTATTTCGAAATCGATTTGAATTGCAATCGACCATTGATGTCGATGCTGTATTGAACGGTAAGAAAGATACATCTGAGTATGAAGCAATGCTGATTTTTCTAACAACGATGATGATTTCGTTTCGTCTTGAACGCAACACTAAGCTTCAATTGAACGTGCTTTCCGTAGCAAAACTGATGCTGCCGCGCATTAAGTACTGTCGTTAATCCACCGAGAATAGGTCGAGCTGTACTGTGTCTCACAACAACGATAAACCTGCTGCTCATAGTAAGAATGATGATCTATTGCAGGACTACTTTAGTGAGATGTTTAGCTCCTCTGGCGACGACACAACGCCAGTTAAATCAATCCAGAAAGCATATTCGAACTCAAGCCAAGCTCCGAGATCCGCAGATCTAAATCCTCAATTAAAAACCAGTAAGCGATCGACCGTACCTAAAGCAACACAATTGTTTGTGGAGCCTGAGGTTAATACGATTACTAGTGGTGTGATTGGCGGCCTTATGCCTAAGCTAAAGGCGCTAGAACAAGAAGATAGTGATTCTAGCGAACAAAAAACAGAGCCTGTCGTTGAGGTATTAAGTGATACGGCAACTTATAATGATTTGCCAGAGCCAGAGCCAGAGCCAGAGCCAGAGCCAGAGCCAGAGCCAGAGCCAGAGCCAGAGCCAGAGCCAGAGCCAGAGCCAGAGCCAGA
>NZ_LWFH01001088.1:0-1028 GCF_001635725.1 Oleiphilus sp. HI0066 | reverse complement strand
TCTTTAATAAAATTCGGCTCTGGTGGAGGAGTTTCGATGTACCATAAAATTAAACAAATATTATGCAGTGTGGCGCTGTGTGTGAGTCTTGTTCTTCCAACTATTGCCCATGCAAATCCTGTTAATGAAACCCCAAGTGCAATGGCGATGACTGGCGACGCATTGTTTGTGCGTCCATTAATGTTTGTCACGACTATTCTTGGTGCGGGCGTATTTATTGTTTCATCACCATTTTCTGCGCTTGGTGGTAACATTGGAGAGTCATTCGAAGTATTAGTCGAAGGTCCTTTTGAAACGACATTTGTACGTTGCTTGGGTTGTACCTTAAACGGCCGAAAAGCGAATGATGTGGTAGAGCAAGAAGATTAAGCTGCCATAGCTTTGAAGGTTTTATAAGAGCGCGATCTTGAAAAAGGTCGCGCTTTTTTCGTTTTGAATAGCTGATAATTTCCGCTTATAGAAATTTTTTCCAATCAAAGCTCGTGTCACCTACGGCATGGAAGAAAGGGTTCAACATTTCTTCTTTTGTGTTGTAACGCAATGGTGTGAGTTCCGGAGTATAGATTTCACCGCCGGCGCCTTTCAGAACAGCGTGCGCCGCAGCGGTGTCCCATTCACAAGTGAGTGCTAAGCGTGGATACCAATCAGCGGATCCTTCAGCGCAGGCGCAAATTTTGAGGGAGCTACCCATATCTACACGATCGATATTCGAGAACGTATCTGAAACTTTCTCTAACAAGCTATCTAGCGCTTCTGCACCGTGTCGACGACTTCCTACAACCGTTAATGTGGTGCCGAGATTAACGGGCTTGATCGCAATTTGTTCGTGTAATCCTGCTGAGTTTTTGAAGCTTCCGAATGCTAGGCCGCCCAAGTATAAGGTATCTGTTACCGGAACATAAACGAGTCCAAGCGCTGGCTCGTGGTTTTCAATGAAGGCGATATTAACGGTGAATTCGCCATTCTTATTAATGAATTCTTTTGTGCCGTCTAATGGATCAACAAGCCAGTAGCGTTGCCAATGCTTT
>NZ_LWFH01001087.1:0-1687 GCF_001635725.1 Oleiphilus sp. HI0066 | reverse complement strand
ATACCTAGGATATTTCATTAAAGAATGCAGAAAAATGTCGTATAAAACGGCTTTTAAACCATTCCAAACACGTATTGATGAACGCTGGCTTACGATTGAAGAACTGCAAGCTATCAGTGAAAAGTATAAGTAAATGTAAAAGCACGAAACTGATTTTGCGAATCGCGCGAGTTTCAGGCAAAATGTCGCTTTTTTAGGCGGGGGTCAACCAAAAGACCTCCACAATAAGCGCCTCAGGCGCTATTAATAGCTCAAATGAGGTTACGCTTTAATGGCGAAAGAAGATGTCATTGAAATGGAAGGTACAATCGTAGATACCTTGCCGAACACAATGTTTCGCGTAGAACTAGAAAATGGTCACGTTGTGACTGCTCACATTTCTGGAAAAATGCGCAAGAACTATATCCGTATTCTTACAGGTGACAAGGTTAAGGTGGAAATGACACCTTATGACCTGACAAAAGGCCGCATCACATACCGTGCACGTTAAAATAAAAAAGGGAGTTTAACTCCCTTTTTTATTACATCGAGATCGGACGCTGCATCTATACTGATGCAGCTTCTTCTTTTTCATATTCAAAAACGACCTGCTCTTTCTTGCTGTCATATTTGACATTCACGTCACCACCTGACGACAGGTGACCAAACAAGATTTCCTCGGCAAGCGGTTTCTTCAACTCTTCCTGAATCAAGCGTGACATTGGGCGAGCACCCATTTTTTCGTCGTAGCCTTTTTCAGCAAGATACACTTTCACTTCATCATCAACATGCAAAACAACGCGTTTTTCATCAAGTTGGGCTTGCAGTTCCGTTAAGAACTTGTCGACGACATAGCAAACAGTATCGCGCGCCAAAGGAGCAAATTGAATAATACTATCCAGACGGTTTCTAAATTCTGGCGTAAACAACTTATTCAGCGCCTCCATACCATCTGTCGTATGATCCTGCTCACTAAAGCCAATTGAACGACGACTAATCTGCTCCGCGCCTGCGTTCGTGGTCATTACTAGTACAACATGACGGAAGTCAGTCTTACGTCCGTTGTTATCAGTCAAAGTGCCGTGATCCATCACTTGAAGTAACAAGTTGAACACTTCAGGGTGCGCTTTTTCGATCTCATCTAACAGAAGGATACAATGTGGGTTTTTATTAACAGCTTCCGTTAACAATCCACCTTGATCGTAACCAACATAACCTGGAGGTGCACCAATCAAACGACTAACCGTGTGACGCTCCATGTACTCAGACATATCGAAACGTACAAGCTCGACGCCCATTACCTTCGACAACTGCTTAGTAACTTCTGTTTTACCAACACCGGTTGGACCAGCAAACAGGAATGCACCATCTGGTTTCTCTGGTGATTTCAAACCCGCTCGTGACAATTTGATTGCCGTTGCAAGAGATTCGATCGCCAAATCCTGTCCAAACACGACCATTTTCAAGTCCCGCTCGATATTCTTAAGCTTATCTTTATCAGAGCTAGAAACGTTGCGAGGAGGAATGCGTGCAATTTTAGCAACAACGTCCTCAATCGCCTGCACATTGATCAGCTTCTTACGCTTGCTTTCATGCACAAGACGCTGACTCGCACCAGCCTCATCAATCACATCAATCGCTTTATCTGGCATGTGACGATCGGTAATATAACGATCCGCCAATTCAGCTGCAGCACGCAGTGCTTTAT
>NZ_LWFH01001086.1:0-2012 GCF_001635725.1 Oleiphilus sp. HI0066 | reverse complement strand
TAATCGCCGCAGACTCTGGACGATTTGCGATAAGTTCTTCTTTTGTTAAGCCATCTAATTCATGCGGGAATACCAGCCACTCATCGCTCTCATATAAGAAGTAATCTGGGATGCGATTAGTCTTGTTGTTCTTAGGCTTGTAGTAGGGGGTCGCAACTTTAATAGTTGGAGTGTTCTTTTTACAGCGAGCAGTAAGATCAACAATAGTTTGATCAATACTCAGACCGCTGTCGTGTACATCGTCAACAATTAACAGGTTCTGGTGGCTTTCAACGCGATTAATGAGATACGTTAAACCGTGCACTTTTACTTGTTTAGCGCGTTCGCCAATGGCCGTATAGCTCGAAGTACGAATAGCAATGTGGTCGCATTTGACGCCAAGCACTTCAAACATTTCTTGAACAGCGATGCCTACTGGAGCACCACCACGCCATACGCCTACGATGTAGTCAGGGCGGAAGCCACTTTCATAAATTTGAATTGCTAGCTTGAATGAGTCTTCAAGAAGTTGCTGGGCGCTGATAAAAGTTTTTTCCATTGTTCGTACCAAATACAAGTAATAAGTAATCGGCGCGAACTATAGCCAAAAAAGGATTAACTTTCATTAGAAATAAAAAAGGTCGGGTATTCCCCGACCTTATAGTACTGATCTAATGTCGCACTTAGTTAGTGCTGAGAATAACTGAATCGATCAAATGGATCGTACCATTGCTCGCTTTAATATCAGTTTCGATTACTTTAGCGCCTTCAATCAGCAAATCACCATTTGAAATTTCTACTGACACTGATGAACCTTCTCGAAGTGTTGCAACGTCAGAGCCATTAGCTGCGTATGCTGCCAATGCACTGACCTCTGAACCCAAAACGTGCTGCAGCAAAATATCTTGCAAACCTTCGACGGCACCAATGTTATTTTCATCGAAACCTGCTGCCGCGAATGCTGCATCAGTAGGAGCAAATACAGTGAATGTACCCGCACCAGATAGAGTACCAGCTAGATCAGCTGCAGTAACANCAGCTAGCAAAGTTGTTAGATCGGCATTCATAGACGCGCCAGCTGCCGCTGTAACAATTGCAGCAATACTGTCTGTCTCGTCTGATGTATCTATCGCAAGTTCTGGTGGAAGAAGAACTTTATCGATAACGTGGACAACACCATTCGTTGCTAGGTTATTAGCTGATGTAACTGCAGCGTTGTTTACGTATAGCGTTGACCCGGTTAGGGAGAGTGAAATTTGAGTGTCTGTTAAGGCTGTATCTGCCATCGGCATGCCACCAGACACGAGGCTTGTTGCTGCTTCAGAAGGAACGAAACCAGGAACTACGTGATAGTTAAGAACGCGTGTTAGTAGGTCGTCAGGGATTGCGTCAACATCTGCAAAGCCGTTAGCGCTAAGGAAATCAGCAAACGCTGCATCGGTAGGTGCGAATACGGTTAACGTAGCATCTGCATCAGTTAGAGCATCTGCCACAGACATTTCAGCACTGCCAACTGCTGCGACTAAAGAAGCCAGGCCAGCTGTCCCAGCTAATGTCGCAATGTTTTCAGTAGGAAGAGTCATTGGAACCATGACTGCATCAATTTCATGGATGATGCCGTTAGATGCGTTGATGTCTGTGTCGATCACTTGTGCGTTCTCAACGAATAGATCGTCTCCGCTAAGACTTACATCGATGTCCTCGCCTAGAAGAGAAGTTACTGAACCTCCTGCTGCTGCGACTGCTGCCTCGGCGTTAATTTCTGAACCGACAACGTGGTATTTGAGAACACTATATAAGGTAGAAAGTGGGATGTCGCTGAGTTCGTCCCAGCTCATGTTGCTGTCAAGTAGCGCAGTGAACGCGTCATTATTTGGCGCAAACACTGTAAGTTCGGCTGAATCGTCATCCAATGTGCCTGCAAGACCGGCATCAGTGACGGCTGTCGCAAGACTTGAGAAGTTAGGTGTAGAAGACGCAATGTCTGTGATCGATGGTGTTGCAGCAGGGCTGTCATCACTGTCACTACATGC
>NZ_LWFH01001085.1:0-902 GCF_001635725.1 Oleiphilus sp. HI0066 | reverse complement strand
TCCAAATTCGGGCTATTCCAGAATGGGTTGAAAACCATTTCGTAGAGTTAAAAGGCGAAGTGCGTTTCCCAGGCGTGTACCCGATTCATAAAGACGATGAACTACGCGATGTTCTTAAGCGGGCGGGTGGTGTGACGGATTATGCTTATGTGCCTGGTGCAGTATTTACGCGTATCGAGTTAAAAGAACAGCAAGAGAAACGCTTGCAAGAAATGCAGCGCCGTTTGGCAGAAGACATCGCCAAAGCGCAGCTTGTTGAAAAAGATGCATCGCGTCGTAGTGGTGATATCGGTAAAGCACAAGAGCTACTTGCTCAATTGCAACAAACGCCAGCGCTAGGACGTTTAGTGATTGATCTGCGCAAAGTACTAGCCGAAGACCTTGATTACAGTATTCCGCTACAAAATGGTGATGCGCTAACCATTCCTTCACGCAAGAACAGTGTTACTATTATTGGTGAAGTGCAGTTGCCTATCTCGCAGGTATTCGAACCGAAGCTTGATTACACCGATTACATCGAGCGTAGCGGTGGTACAACAGACAAAGCGGATGAAGATCGTATTTACATTATTAAAGCAAATGGTGGCGTACAACTGCCTGATAGCGGTCATTGGTTTGCCAGTAATGACGCGCAAATGGAGCCAGGTGATACGGTTGTCGTGCCACTAGATGCAGACAAGCTAGACCAGTTAGTACTTTGGCGTGANNTTTTTTTGTGTGTTTTTTTTTGATCACTTGGCGCGTTTTTTTTTTTTTTCTTATGGGTATACATTTTTTTGCAGATTTCTTTTTTTTTTTTGTTGCGTAAAGTCGGGTTCTTGGTACGTCAATGTGTGCGTGTGGGACTGTTTGCGTGATCTAGAGTCCGCTTACTTTGACTTCGACTATTTATTGCATCTTTT
>NZ_LWFH01001084.1:0-3098 GCF_001635725.1 Oleiphilus sp. HI0066 | reverse complement strand
CGTTATTCTTGTCGCCGACGTCAATCAACGGACACCCACTCAATTATCTAAACACCTTAAAGTTGCGGCTTCGCTATATCACGGCACGGAGAGTCCTGACGTGCTTGGAGTAGTATTAAATCGCGTTGGAGAAATATCTGATGAGGACTTTTCAGCGCGCCTCGTTTCAATAAGTGACCTAAATGTATTTACCAATAATTTCCATTTAATTGGTGCAATACCACTTCTAAAAGAACTCGCAGCCCCAAGGGTCAGTGATCTTAAGTACACATTAGAAGTTAACTCGCTTAACGAAGGTGAATCAGACTATCGCCGAATTTATGACATCGTGTTTGCTGCAAAGACCGTAGACAATATCATTCCTAGGCTAACGCCTGGCACGCTTGTGGTAACACCGTCAGACCGAAGTGACGTCATTGTCGCTGCGTGTATGGCTGGCTTATCAGGCATTCCTCTCGCGGGCATATTGCTCACAAGTGATTCGAATATCGACCCTCGCATACACAAGCTTTGCGCAGCCGCTTTAAAAGCTGGTTTACCGCTTCTATCAACACCAACTGACACATTTAGAACGGCAGCAGCTCTTGCTAACCTTAACCGTGTCGTGCAGGTCGATGATGAAGCCAGAATGCGTCAGGTTGTGAGTATGGTTTCCGAGCATCTCGATTTGGAATGGCTCGCTCAAGTATGCGCCAAAGAGCGAAAGAGTCGCCTGTCGCCCCCTGCATTTCGCCACATGCTTACGTCTCGCGCTCGTTCCGCCAAAAAACGTATCGTTTTACCTGAAGGAAACGAACCGCGCACCGTTGCTGCTGCGATTGCTTGCCAAGAAAGGAATATCGCTCAATGCGTTATGATTGGGGAGCGCAGCGACATTAGCTCGGTTGCTGAAGCACAAGGTCTGACATTTCTAGATGAAATAGAAGTCATCAATCCCGACGAAGTGCGTGAAAGATACGTTCCTCATATGGTGGAGGCACGCAAGCACAAAGGCTTAGCGCCTGATATGGCACGCTCTCTACTTGAAGATAATGTAGTTCTTGCGACGATGATGGTTGCCTTAGATGAAGTAGACGGATTAGTTTCAGGTGCTGTACACACGACAGCAAATACTGTTCGCCCAGCACTTCAGTTAATCAAAACTGCACCATCAGCCACTGTTGTCTCTTCGGTCTTCTTTATGTGCTTGCCAGAGCAAGTACTGGTCTATGGTGACTGTGCAATCAATCCAGACCCTAACGCTGAAGAGTTGGCGGACATCGCGATACAGAGTGCAGACTCAGCCCTAGCTTTTGGAATTGAGCCAAAAGTAGCGATGATTAGCTACAGCACAGGCGCTAGCGGTGCGGGGGCCGATGTCGAGAAAGTAAAACAAGCAACTGAGATCGCAAAAGCTCGTCGTCCAGACCNTTTGATCGATGGACCTTTGCAATATGACGCTGCTGCAATTGAAAGTGTCGCAGCGAAGAAAGCGCCAAACAGCCCTGTTGCGGGACAAGCAACGGTATTTATCTTCCCCGACCTGAACACTGGAAACACGACGTACAAAGCTGTTCAGCGAAGTGCGAATGTCATAAGCATGGGCCCGATGCTCCAAGGTCTAAACAAGCCGGTTAATGATTTATCGAGAGGCGCATTAGTAGATGACATCATCTACACGATTGCGCTCACGGCGATTCAATCAAAACAAGCAGACGACGCTAAAGAACAAGCTCAGCAATAATTATGGGATGATCAGAGTAAGGTGCCATCGATATACTTTGGTACCGCTGACACGAGAAACCTTTGTACAAGACATGGTCGATCATATAACGAAGCTTTCGCTTGGCCTTATGCTCTACTGAGTCGCAGGAAACTGATGCATTGCGCAGCTCTAGCTGCTTTTCTAGTGTTTTGAGAACTGGAGAAGCACGAAAGTCATTAAAATCACCTAATACAACAATGCGCGCTTGATCAAATTGTTGCACACCTTTCACCAAACCCTTTGATTGCATTAATCGCTTTGAGGCCTTTTTGGGTGACTCCTTCCGCTTTGATAAAAAATGCGTAGTAGCAAAAGAAACATCTTTATCGGTATCACCGATTCGGTATCTGAGGGTTAAGCCTAAGACTTTAGATAACCGTTTAGGCTTATAGCCATCCACATGCCCTGACGGGAATCCAAAATCTGTGACCTTAATTTGCTCTGCATCTTTCCAAACAAACGCAACATCTTGCCCCGTTGCCGTATCACGCCCTTGTTTGAATGCATAAGACCAGCCCTCACCAAGTGCATCGACGATATCTTTCGCAACCTGCTTATTTTCGATTTCGATAAACGCAACAAGATCTATACTTTGATCAAGAATAAGTTCACGATAGAACCCAAGTTTTTTGTCGTAATCAGAAACAGACGGATCACCCTTATTGAATCTTGATCCGTCGACATGACCATCATGAGGAGTCCAAAACCACTCGGAATTAAGTGTTGCCACGCGAAGCGTTTTTTCTGCACTAGCTAGAGTCGAGACACCCACAAATAGGATTACAAAAACGACTGAGACAAATATCCGCAACCGTGACATGTAACTAAGCTTCTTGAAGCAAGTGAGAAGTCTCTTCAGCGAAGCCTGCGCCAACCTCAGAGTAGTAATTGAACACCACATCCACACCATGAGATAAAAGCAGTAGACGCTCATCATCATGCTGCGCAACGGCTGAAATCTTTCCCTTGTAATCGCGTAATTTGAGCTGTTCAATAATGTTGATCATTTCTTCTACATTAGGGATCGCGAGCATCACAAGTTTTACTCGGTCAAGATCCTGCGATTCCCAGAACTCAATATCATCTGCGTCGCCATGAATCACATTTGTGATGCCATTATTGATGTGCCCTGCAACACGTGACTCATCTATCTCTACACCCCAAACAACATTACCTCCGGCTTTAACCAGCGCGTGATAGGCACCTAAGCCAACGCGGCCAAGCCCGACGAGCATCACATCAGCGCCCTGCGCAACCTGACTACACATGGATGTATTCGCGTTTGCACGCTGAAAACCTTGCAAGCGGCCGGACAGCTTTGCATAAAACAAATGTGCTTTTTTATAGATAAGTG
>NZ_LWFH01001083.1:0-1972 GCF_001635725.1 Oleiphilus sp. HI0066 | reverse complement strand
TAATGGTTCGTCCGTTAATATTTTATTTTTATTCAAGGTTTACGGAATCGATGGCTAAACCGAGAGCTTTATTCCTGCTCAGAGTGGCGGCAGGTCCTCAAGCTAAAGCTTTAAACTGGAGGGAATGGCGAAGCAGACAGTTCATTTGCTTCGCATTTAGTAATTTGAGCGTATTGTTCTTAGTTGATTGTGAGCAACTCATCGATCATTGACATGATTTCGTTTTCAGCAACAACGTTCGTTTCAACTGATTTCTCGTGTTGTTCTAACATCTCAAGTTGTGTTTCGACGATCTCAGGAATGTCTTCAGAACCTTGAAGTTTTATATCGAAGGCAAAGTCGATATCTAAGTCACGCGTTTGAACACTGATGGTAAAAGCATCAGTTTGTCGTGCGCCTTCGCTAAGCTTGATGCCATCAAGAGTAGCTTCATCAAAGTGGTAGAACCATTCTCCTGTAGCAAACACAATCAGTGAGCCGAAACGGCCCTGATATTCTTGAGCTTGCATAGAAGTGCTTTGATTCAAGCGTTTAAATTGACCATAAGCACCGATGCCTTCGTCTGAAATCATCGTACCTTTGTATTCGTTGTTAAGAATTTCTAGATGTTTTAAAGCCTGAAGCGAGTTGCGTTTGTTCTCAGCAGAACTCTGGTTGATGAGTTGTTCCACGGAACGAGGTGTATCAGTATCAAGAGTGAAACGCTGACCGGCAGTATTTTTTAAGGTAATGCTCTGTTTCGATAGGCTTGAGACTAAGTCGTCCTTGGTTAAGCTGTCTTGCTCCCTAATTTCTACGCGACGTCCTGTCCAATCCATATAAAATACTGGACCTGTTACTTCCACTACTGAAAACACTGCAGCGACCTCTTCGCTATAATAATAATGTGATACGAAATTTACCTTAATGTAACGCTATGTTAACGAGATCTGATCGTTGTTACGTGAGGCAAAAGGCAAACAATTGTGATTTGGAGGTCTAAATAAGAAGGTGAAAGAGAAGGAAAAAGAGTCTGAAAAAGAGAGGAAGAGTAGGGAAGATTAGATGGCGTTAAATTGCTTTGTCGATGATTTGCTCGATGAACCAAGCTCAATAGTCCATATATCATATTGCTTCGCGATAACGCGTTCTTGTGTGATTAAGTGCGCGATCATTCGTCGATTTTGTTGTCGCCCCTCTTTTGATGCGTTCGAGGCAATGGGCTGATCCGCGCCAAACCCAGCGGTAAGTATTTTTTGGGAGTCGATCTGATATTGCTTGATGAGAACATTCGCAACAGCATCGGCTCGTTTTTTAGACAGTGTTAGATTGCTGGAGGGAGAGCCAGTGCTATCTGTATGCCCCTCTATGAGAAGCATGAATTTCTGATTTTGCTTGTAGGTTTTCGCAAGGTTTTCAATAACTGGGTAATACTCTTTCGAAATTTCGGCACTGTTACTCGCGAACTGAATACCCAAATCGATGCTTTGAATTTCATTGTAAGACTCAACACAACCTTCGTTATCAATCACGGCATTTGTGCTTTTCTTATCGCACTGATCTCTTTGATCGATGACACCATCGTCGTCTTGGTCATCTAGAGTCTTATGTTCTTTTAGAAAGGGCTCAACTTTGTAGGGTTCAGGAGCGGTTTCAGCATGTTTTGATGGTAAGCCTGAACCGAACTCTTGGTTGTCCTCAGTGTTTTCGGTACTGTGATGAGCGCATGCGATTAATGAGAAATAACAAATGAAGAGTAAGCATCGTGAGTACATTTTTTGATCCTCATTGATCGTTGGCTATGAATCTTCTTGAGCGAGAGAACCTTCAACATTTACGCGTAATGCGTCGAGAATATAACTCATACTCGCTATGACTCTATATTGTGTATAGATGTATTCGTAATCGGCAGCCAAGTACTGTTTTTTTGCTTCAAACACCTCATTTTGTGCATCAAGCAAATCGAGTAATGTTCGCCTACCTGCCTTAAATT
>NZ_LWFH01001082.1:0-1805 GCF_001635725.1 Oleiphilus sp. HI0066 | reverse complement strand
CTCCTGTCGCTAACAAGGCTAAAAAGGTGGGAAAGTTTTGTGTTAAAAATTCAATGATACTCATCAGTGACTACTTCTGCTTTGAGTGGTTTATCTAGGTTTGCTCACAATTGTTTTGACTTTTAAGCGGCCAATTCTCGTCTGACGATATCGGCACCAGCGCGTAAGGCTTCAAGTTTTCCTCTTGCAATTTTTCGGGATAATGGGGCCATGCCACAATTGGTGCACGGATAGAGCTTATCTGCATCGACATATTTCAAAGCGCCTCGCAAAGTCTCAGCGACCTCTTCGGGCGTTTCGATAGTTTCATTTGCTACATCAATGGCACCGACCATCACTTTCTTGCCTCGAATAAGTTCAAGAACCTCAACCGGTACGCGACCGTTATGGCACTCTAACGAAACAATATCGATATTAGATTCTCGTATCGATGGAAATGTCTCTTCATACTGTCGCCACTCCGAACCTAAAGTCTTCTTCCAGTCTGTATTGGCTTTAATGCCATAGCCATAACAAATGTGTACAGCGGTCTCGCATTTCAGACCTTCAATCGCCCGCTCTAAACACTTAATGCCCCATTCGTTGACCTCATCAATGAAGACGTTAAATGCAGGCTCATCAAACTGGATAATATCAACACCAGCCGCTTCGAGTTCCTTAGCCTCTTTGTTTAAGGCAATGGCGAATTCCCAAGCCAGTTTTTCACGGCTCTTGTAGTGCTCATCGTAAAGCGTGTCCACCATCGTCATAGGACCGGGAAGCGCCCACTTTATTGGCTGTTTGGTTTGTTTGCGTAAGAACTTCGCATCTTCAACAAACACTCCTTTCTGGCGACTCACTGGACCAACAACAGTCGGCACACTCGCGTCATAGCGATTTCGAATCCTAACCGTTTTGCGCTTATCAAAATCAACGCCGCTCAGGCTCTCTATGAAAGTCGTTACAAAATGCTGACGCGTTTGCTCACCATCACTCACGATATCTATTCCTGCATTTTCTTGCTCCTGCAAGGTAACGCGAAGTGCATCTTGTTTACCGGAGACTAAGTCCTCTCCCTCCAACTTCCATGGTGACCAGAGTTTTTCAGGTTCCGCTAACCATGAAGGCTTGGGTAAGCTACCAGCCGTCGAAGTAGGTAATAATTTTTTCATCATGAATTTCCGTCTTTTTAGGCCAATCACGAGGCTAGGTTTTGTAAAACATCGTTTGATGGGGAAAAGTTTGCCGACCATTTTTCTAGAACATTCTGGTAGGGCTTTATAAAATTCTCCTCAGCAAACTTCCCTTGCTTGATGGCTAACTGACTACGTTCCTGTCTGTCATAAACAATTTGCGTTAAGGAATGATCTGAATGCTTCAATTTTGGCTGATAGTGATTACCCGCCACCGCGTTAGCGTTGTAGATTTCAGGCCGATAGATTTTCTGGAAGGTCTCCATCGTACTGATGGTACTGATCAACTCTAGATTGGTGTAATCGCTAAGCAAATCGCCAAAGAAGTAGAACGCAAGCGGCGCGACACTGTTTGGTGGCATAAAATAACGCACTTCAAAGCCCATCTTTTTGAAGTATTGTTCAGTCAAAGAAGATTCGTTTGGTAAGTATTCAATGCCTAAGACAGGATGACCGTTTTCTGTACGTTGATAAATTTTATTATCAGACACACTCAGACAGATAACAGGCAGCTTGTTAAAGTTCTTTTTGTAAGTATCAGAGCAGATAAAATCTTTGAATAGATTGCCATGTAGATCGCCAAAGTTATCAGGAATACTAAAATGATCCTGGTCTTTATTATGATCCAAAAGC
>NZ_LWFH01001081.1:0-1923 GCF_001635725.1 Oleiphilus sp. HI0066 | reverse complement strand
GCTGAAGAATCCTCGTATATTTCAGGCATTGTGCTCCCAGTAGACGGAGGATGGAGTCAAACTGGCGCGACATCGGTCATGGATAAGATGTCGCGCATGCTCGACACCATGAAACCATAATTAACATAACAACGACAGCGCGCTGACAAAACTCACGCGCGTTGTCAGTACCGAATCGAAATAACATAAGTTGGTTACGATAGGACAAGCAAGGAAAAGCGCATGAAAATCACCCTAAGAAAGACACTCGACTCGGACACCAAACCACGCTTACTCACTTTATTGAACCTTATCGCCAATAACGAGATCAGAACGCATTTGCTTTACTCGGAATTAATAAAGCATCATGCGTGTCATGTGGGCAGAGACCAGCATTTATTATCTTGTTTTCACACAGCCTTGACCGAAGATAAAGATCACTACCAATGCATTGAGCATTGCATTGAACTTATCCAAGGCCCGAAAGCGCCCACAAAAACGAGAAACAAACACTACCCTAGCACACAATTAAAAAGCTCTTTTTCTAAGTTACTTAAAAGCCTCTATTTAAGCGAAGCCTCTTCAGTTCAAGCCTACTCTGAAATTTGCACCATGACCCTAGAAAAAGACTATCGCTTATTCGATCTTGCCTATCGCAACATGCATGAAAACATTGTGCACCTCGACGCTGTAGAAGAGGCACTAAACACTCACTGCCAACATCCTCTTACACATTAAGGCACAACTCTTTATGACAACGTGGCTACTCGCAAAGATAAACTACCCAAGTCCAGATTTAACATGGCGGGAAACACCGCGTTTACTGGTCAAAGAACTAATACTTCTTACACCCTTTCTATGCTTGATCGGCATAATATATATCGTCGACAAAACCTTATTTGGGCTTATCGTTGAAACCATGAGCGATGCATATATCGCTGTCAGCGTCTTTGTCTCGATCACGCTAGCAGGCTTCTACTACCTTGACCGTCACTTAAAAGCGGATCTTCGAGAATTACTTAATCGAAAATCTATTCTCCAAGTCCCAGTAGCTGCTTTTTTAGGTGCACTACCAGGTTGCGGTGGCGCTATTATTGTAGTCACTCAGTTCGTGAATGGCAGTATGAGCTTCGGTGCACTTGTCGCAGTATTGATTGCAACAATGGGGGATGCCGCATTCTTACTCATCGCGAAAGAGGCGGAAACCGCCGCACTCGTATATGGATTAAGTTTATGCGCAGGAATTGTTTCTGGCTATATCATTAACGCCGTACATGGGCACGACTATCTAAAGAGGAAATCTGACGAAACACAACTGAATACATTCAGCTTCTCGCGTACAACCCCTCTCAAGGTATATGCATTTATAGGGGTACTTGTTCCGGGTGTAATCTTTGGTTTACTTGAGGCCTTTCTGGTAGACACTAATGCTTTATTTGGCGCATGGACTGACTATCAGCCCGTTACTTGGTTGGGTTTTATTGGGGCTTTGCTCTGCATCTCTGTTTGGGTTGGTCAACCATTAGACTCTTGGTCGGCACGTTTTGCGGAAAAAACCGATATCAAACACCTGAAAGAGACCGTCGTCGCAGAAACCAGCTTTATTTCAGTTTGGGTTATTTTAGGCTTTCTCAGCTATGAATTTCTGGTATATAGCTATGGCCTTGATCTACAATCTGTGTTCCAACAATTAGGTGGTCTGGTGATCCTTTTTGCTGTTCTAATCGGCTTCATTCCCGGTTGCGGCCCACAAATCGTAACAACCACTCTTTACCTTAACGGTGTCATTCCTCTGTCAGCTCAATTGGCAAACGCAATTAGCAACGATGGCGACGGATTATTTCCAGCACTAGCACTCGCGCCTAAAGCCGCATTTAACGCGACCCTCTACAGCGCCATTCCTGCATTGCTATTAGGCTATTGCGCGTACTTCTTAGGCTGGTA
>NZ_LWFH01001080.1:0-878 GCF_001635725.1 Oleiphilus sp. HI0066 | reverse complement strand
ACAATTCAGTTTTGCTCTTAGAGCCTTAATCGCTTTTATTCGGTCTTCCTCGATATCTGTTGTGCTGCAGTCAAGTAATCGCGCAGCTTCACCAGGGTGAGGGGTTATAAGCGTATTCGTATCGAGACTTTCAATTAAAATTGGGTTTTCTGCGAGGATGTTGAGAGCATCAGCATCTAACACTTTAAAACAGTTTTCGTTGAGAGTCCGTTTCAGAAGTCTCTCGGCCCATTCGTCTTTACCCAAGCCGGGGCCGATTGCAATGACATCAGCCATCTCAAAAAGCGTGTTACTTTCGATCGGGTTATATGTATGAGCCATTACTTCTGGTTGGTGAAGGATAACACTGTTTAGATAGTCTTCATGCGTAATGACAGATGTTAAGCCGGCGCCCACTCTAGCGCACGCTTGAGATGCGATTAATATTGCGCCGCCAAATCCTTTGTTACCTCCGACAAGCAAGGCCCTTCCTTGTTTACCCTTGTGCGTATGTTGTTCTCGAGCGGGGAGTACCTCAAGTAATTCAGTAATCTTCGGTAGATGCAAACTGCTGGGAACTTCACTAAAAATGCCTTCTATAAGATTGAGATCATGAAATGCGATCTGACCAGAATAATGACGACCGACGCCCGTCATTAATCCTATCTTGTTTGCAATGAAGGTCGTTGTAAGATCAGCTTCAATGCACGCATTAAAAATGCGTCCGGTATTTGCACTTAAACCTGATGGAATGTCTAGCGAGATAGTATGGATATTGCTTTTCTCTCTTCGAACGGTATTGGAAAGCTCGATGGCGTCAGCATAGTTTGCGTCAAGATCTCTGTTTAATCCTGTTCCAAATAATCCATCTACGATGATGCAATCAGAGGTTTGTTTGT
>NZ_LWFH01001079.1:0-1596 GCF_001635725.1 Oleiphilus sp. HI0066 | reverse complement strand
ATTGCCGTACCCTCGTAGGAACTTGCCACCCCATCTATTTTCATTCGGTATGGTGTTGGAGAGTTAAGAGAGTAGTTAAATTCGCTGATCCCCATCCCTATAGAAAATACGTTTCCTGATGCAGATTCTGAACCTGCCAATGCGAGAGCCCATCGGTTGTTATGCGGCTCCAGGATCACATCATAATATGGCGTACTCACAGATTGCGGCTGATATATCTTTTGTGCCTGAACTGAAGCAATGCCAGCACGCCCTCGCTCCACCAAAAGCGCTTCACGATCACGCGACCAAGCATCACCATCGAATCGATCTAAAACAAGCGCTCGCCAATACAAGGTTTCTCGCTCTGGCTGCAAACCAAAGAATGTGGCACGAAATGCCGTTTCCGCGGACTGAGTGAGATCGGCAATAGCACCAGGACGAAGTGTCTCGCTGAGCCCGGTTTGTGCAGAACTTGTTTTAATTGGCATCGACCACAGTGGCGCAATTCTAGGAAAAAACATGAAAAGACAAATTGCCAACGGAAACGCCAAAGAAACAATCTTCAACACTCGTCCAATTTGAGAGCGCACGCTTCCTATCACACTATCGTTAATACGCATGAGCAGCGCCAAACAAAAGAGAAGTGAGCAAAACTGCAGCACCACATGCATGATACCTTGCTCAAACAGCATCGATACTGCGCTTAAATATAACATCACATAAACGAAAATGAGCACATCCCGCTGAGAACGCAACTCTAGTGACTTCATACAACCGACTAACAAGAGAAACACAGCTGCCATTTCAACGGAATAATCCAGTCGATAGTCAAGGAAGAAAACAATGAATGACGCACTGAGAACAATCACATTTAACAAGCGCTTACCAACCAGACCTGGTAATGCAACTAAAGCGATAAACAGGGCGATGCACGAGAAGAGCCATATTGGCGCGATCGATAAAAATGACACGGCCTGAAGCAGCATGACACCAACAACTCCGTGCCGAATGCCGTTTAATTCAAGAACCTCAGTTTGGGATACTTGCACTTCGGCCATTAAGCACACTCCGCCAAAGCCCTCAAACAGCGTCGCAAATGCAGCTCGCCCTGCTCTTCGCCAACACTTACATTTGGCAAGGATAACGAAAACGGAAGACGACTTTCATGTAACTCAAAAACATCGAAACACAAATAACTCAGCGCCAACTCCTTACCAAAGCGCATATATGAGTCATACTCAAGATGGACAGGATCCGCGCTAAGAAGCTCTGGCGAGCGAACTATTAGCTCATCACGCTTAGCAAAATGCTTCCAGAGAATTCTTCGAACATTATCGCCCTTATCATAAGCCTTAACATTATCGAGCTCTTGCCCCGAGATCTGCCCCGATCCTGAAACCGCATTGCGCTCTAGGCTTGTATTTTCGGGTGACGGTAAGGGTCTAGGATAAACGTACACAGCTTCGTCAAACCACATCCATGTCCATGCTCGAACTAAACCGAAAGGAAAGTATGTTTGAAGACGAATACCTGATAACGAGTGCACGCCTCGTTCAAATGACTGAGTCTGAACCTTTACATCGAAACTCTGCTCCATATGCCATATCGATTCTG
>NZ_LWFH01001078.1:0-31446 GCF_001635725.1 Oleiphilus sp. HI0066 | reverse complement strand
AATCGGCCGAATAACCAGCATCACGTAAGTCTTTCATGACATATTTCGGTTTAAGCTTGTCATGTAACAGACCCTCATAATCAACACCATTTAACGACACCTGTTTAGCGACAGGTTGATCCGATTTCCATTTATGGCGTTTAAAATAATTGGCAACACTACCAATGGCATCAATCGGGTTATTTAAAATATCCACGACACCATCGCCATCAAAATCAACAGCATAATGGCGATAGCTACTGGAAATGAATTGACCATACCCCATGGCACCCGCGTATGACCCCTTCAAATCAGTCACTTTAAAGCTCTGTTCGCGCGCCAGCAGGAACATCTCTTTCAACTCACTAGAAAAGAATTTAGATCTAGGTGGATAATCAAACCCAAGCGTCGCCAGTGCATCTATTACTCGATAACTGCCTTTATTGCGCCCATATTTTGTTTCCACGCCAATAATTGCAGTAATAATTTCCTTAGGAACGCCAAACTCATCTTCAGCGCGCTTTAGCGGTTCCGCGTATTCTTCTAGAAATTCACGCCCCTGTTTGATACGAGACTCTGTCAAAAATATCTTGGAATACTTAGCCCAGTTTAAAGTTTTCTCTGCTGGACGTGAGATTGCTTTCAATATCGATTCTTTTCGAGATGCCTCAGTTAATGCAGATCGAATATCAGACTCTGAAAACCCATGCTCCTTAACCATCATATCTATGAAGGACTGAGCATTTTCGTGCTGAGAATAATCAGCAAAAGCAAGAATGGGAGCAAAAAGTAACGCGAACGTAAAAACCAGATAGTTCATAGAGATACGACTTCAGTTTGTAAGGGACTTAAAACGGCTCTAGTGTAGTGCGCCACACCCACTAATTACTATGCACTAAAGCCAGTTTTAGAATTAAGATTTGCTTAGGTTTTATCTAGACAAGAATCGACGATGCGTGTGAATAGACATAATTACACCGAACGCTGCCATGAGAGTAATTACTGAGGTGCCACCGTAACTCACCAAAGGCAAAGGAACTCCAACCACTGGCAAAATTCCACTCACCATTCCGATGTTGACGAAGACATAAACAAAAAACGTCAGAATTAGACTTCCTGCCAACAGACGGCTGTAGGAATCTTGCGCTTTAACGGCAATATACAGACCTCTAACTACGATCATCAAATACAAGCCTAGTAAAGCTAAAACGCCGACAAAGCCAAACTCTTCCGCACACACTGCAATGATAAAGTCAGTATGACTTTCAGGTAAAAAATTCAACTGAGATTGCGTACCCTCAAGCCAGCCTTTACCCCAAGTACCGCCTGAGCCAATCGCAGTTTTTGATTGAATAATATTCCAACCCGCTCCAAGTGGGTCGCTTTCGGGATCAAGAAACGTCAATACACGCTGCTTCTGGTAATCACGCATGACAAAATGCCACATAACAGGCAAACAGGACGCGACAATTGCTCCAAATCCAGCAACTACCTTCCATGATATGCCCGCAAATAAAATAACGAACAAGCCCGACGAAGCAATTAATATCGAGGTACCCAAATCTGGTTGCTGCACAATTAACAACACGGGCACGAAGATCAGCACGAGCGTTACAAAAACATCTCTGAAACTCGGAGGAAGATAACGACTAGACAAATACCACGCCGCCATCATAGGCACAATCAGCTTCATTAACTCAGAAGGCTGAAAGCGCGGCAAGCCAGGCAGTTGAAGCCAGCGCTGAGCCCCCTTTGCACCGACACCAAAAAACATCACACCTAATAAGGCGATAACACCCAGAACAAACAGCACGACAGACCAACGTTTATAGAAACTAGGCTCGAACTGCGCTACTACGAACATTACACCGAACGCAGCCAAAAATCTGATCCCCTGGCGCTCTACATAAGCCCAACGCTCACCACCAGCGCTATACAAGATCACTAAACCAAAGCCAACCAAAGCTAACAAAAGACCAAGCAATATTGGGTCGATATGCAGGCGGTAAAAGAACGACTTCCCTTTACCGAGACTCGCATCCGCGCCCGGCATATGCCGCAAGAAATCTCCTCTCACTGAAGGACTCCTTGATCGGCATCAACTGATAGAACATTGATCCATTCGTCAAATACTGCACGAGCAATCGGCGCGGCCGCAGAACTACCACCTCCGCCATTTTCGACAATCACGGCGACAGCAATGACTGGATCATCTGCTGGCGCAAAACCGACAAATAATGCGTGATCACGATGACGCTCTGCTAGCGCTTCTGCGTCATACTCCTCACCCTGCGGAATTTCGACCACCTGAGCTGTTCCTGTCTTGCCTGCTATACGGTATGAGGACCTAGCGCCACTCGCTCTCGCAGTCCCCTTCTTACCATGCATAACCTCTTCCATCGTCTCGACAATATAATCCCAGTTATCAGGTTTATTTAACGCCACATCACTCCCTTTATCTGGACGTTGACTTAACACAATAGACCCATCGCGCGTACTCTTTAATAAGCGAGGCGCGACCCATTGCCCATGATTGGCAATTAGAGCTGTCATAGTCGCGAGCTGAAAAGGTGTTGCAAGCATAAACCCTTGACCTATCCCCATATTTAAGGAATCGCCTGGATACCATGGAAGCCCCCGCCAAGCCCTCTTCCACTCTCTTGATGGAAGGATCCCTGACCTACCCTCTGAAACATCAAGTGATAAATTAGAACCAAACCCAAAATATCCTAAATACCTAGACATTCGATCGACACCCATATTAAAAGCAAGCTCGTAAAAATAAGTGTCGCTAGACTCAGCAATTGCATCCTTTAAATTAATAATACCGTGACCTTCACGCTTCCAGTTTCGGTAAATGCGATCATCATTTTTTAACTGGTAACGCCCTCTATCATTTATTGTATAGTCGCGTGAAGTAACACCTACATCTAAGCCGGCCAACCCAACAACTGGCTTAATCGTCGAACCTGGCGGGTACTGTCCCTTTAAAGCACGATTAAACAAAGGCGTATCGATAGAATCACGAAGTAAGCCATAGCTTTTATGATCAATGCCCGTAACGAATTTATTGGGGTCGTAACTCGGTGTACTTACCTGAGCCAAGACACCACCCGTTTTTGGCTCGATGGCGACTAAGGCAGCCCGCTTACCCTCAAGCAACTCCATAACCTTCAACTGGAGTCTTGCATCCATGTGCAGAACAAGATCTTTGCCCGGCGTCGAAGCGAGATGATCTAGACTTCTGAGAATCCTGTTGCTAGCGTTGATTTCTACCGTTTCAAAACCGACGCTCCCATGCAACTCCGACTCATAGAAACGTTCTACTCCGAGCTTCCCAATATAGTTAGTTGCCGAATAGTTTTGAGGGTCAAGCTTTGCCAGTTCTTTTTCGTTAATACGCCCTACGTAGCCAATAGAGTGTGCAGTCGCTTCCCCAAGCGGGTAATAACGCGCAAGTTCAGCCTGCACCTCAACCCCTGGTAGAGTATGCCTACGGACTTCGATTCGCGCGATTTCCTCCTCGGTGAGCTTACTTTTTAGAACAACCTCCTTGTAAGGCCTTCTAGATCTCTTTAAACGCTTCTTAAATCCCGTAACGTGCCGATCTTGCAGATCGATGATCTCACCCAGCTGCTTTATGGTGAAATCTAAGTCATCTACTTGCTCAGGAATAAGCGCCAAACTAAAAATTGGCTGATTGTCCGCTAAGAGAACGCCATTTCGATCGTAGATTAGACCTCGAGTCGGCGCGACAGATCGCAACTGCATGCGATTCTTATCGGACAAAGTCTGGTAATGGCTATGATTGGTAATCTGAAGGTGATACATCCTCGCAATTAAAGCTGCGAGCATGGCCAGCACAATAATGAGCGCTAGGACGCTACGAAAAGCAAAAATCGACTTCTCTCGATTAGCATCTTTGATGTGGTGAGAGTTACGCACCGAGCGCCTCTTTTTAAAAGGTTTTTATTTTACTTACGCACGATGGTATGGGTGGTTTTGCGTAATCGAATATGCACGATACAACTGCTCGGCTAACAAAACTCTAACCAGAGGGTGAGGTAAAGTTAAGGGAGACAAAGACCATTGTTGATTTGCTCGCTGTCGACATTCATCACTAAGCCCATCTGGCCCACCGACTAACAATGCAACATTATCGCCACGCATCCGCCAGTTGGTCACTTGATCAGCAAGATCTTCAGTACTCCAAGCCTTGCCTTTTACCTCAAGCGCAACAACCCAATCTCGATCTGACAAGGAGTCTAAAATTGCTTTACTCTCGGATTGTATAGCTCTATTTAGATCAGCCCCTTTACTTCGATTACCTAAAGGGATCTCTATAAATTCAATCTTAAAGTCTCGCGGCAATCGTTTAGTAAATTCTGAGGTTCCTTCATTTACCCACTTAGGCATTTTCGTGCCAACCGCGATAACTTTAACTTTCATTGGACTAAATCTTAGCGCGCATCGGGCGAAGGCATTACGCCTTCAGAGCCATCACCTTCCCAAAAACGCTCAAGGTCATAGAACGTGCGCGTTGCTGGGAGCATGACGTGAACAACGACAGAACCAAGGTCCACTAAAATCCAGTCAGAGCTAGCATCACCCTCAACACCTACAGACTTTACACCTTGCTCTTTAGCTTCGGTTAGCACGTTGTCAGCGAGAGACTTAACATGCCGAGAGGAAGTACCAGAGGCAACCACCATATAATCGGTCACGCTAGTACGTTTTTTGACGTTCAAAATATTGATATTGTCAGCTTTTAAATCTTCAAGTGCGCCGACAACGACGTTTTTAATGGAATCTGCTTGCATAAAGGGAAGGACTGGCCTCAAAAAAATGGTTCAAATTTGATAAAAATCATTATCGCAAATAATGCCTTGCACTGCATCAGGCACCAAATAACGAATGCTTTTGTTTTCGGCAACTCTTTGCCGAATATCTGAGCTAGAGATTTGCAACTGCGTTACGCGCGCAATCAATGCTAACCCGGTTTTAGCAGATCTTAGCGCATCAGGCGAGCTAACAATTGAAAAACCCAAACTTTTCAGGTTGTTTTCAATTTGCGCATTACTGTAATCGGGACGCTCTAACACGACGACGTTACATAGATCTTTATATACTTCTGCATGATGCCAAGTAGGCATATTCAACGCAGAGTCTGTTCCTACCGCCAATATCAACCCTTCATTAGAGTTTAAAGCTTGCAAAGTGTTGATCGTATAGCTGTCTGACTCTGCATCAAGCTCGATACGAGAAACAACCAGGCTGGGAGATTCTTCAGTTGCGGCTACAAGCATTCTATATCGACTTTCAGCATCGATATTTGCCCGCGGCTTGTGGACGGGATCCCGACACGGTATCAAAGAAACCTGCGCGCCATCGAACAACTCTGAAAGCTCGGTCGCTACGCGCAGATGCCCATTATGAACAGGATCAAAACTCCCGCCGAACAAAATATTCATAACTTATGTACGAATATGCCCATCACCCAAGACGACATACTTTTCAGAAGTTAGGCCCTCTAGACCAACTGGGCCACGAGCATGAATCTTGTCCGTAGAAATACCGATCTCAGCACCCAAACCGTACTCAAAGCCATCTGCAAAACGAGTTGATGCATTGATCATGACCGAGCTTGAATCGACACGCGTAATAAACTCACGACCACGCGTATAGTTTTCGGTCACGATGGAGTCGGTATGATGAGAGCCATACTTGTTAATATGAGCAATCGCCTCATCCATATCCTCAACGATCTTAATTGATAAGATCGGCGCCAGATATTCGGTTTCCCAATCTTCTTCAGTCGCAGCTACGCAAGAATTAAGAATTTTTTGAGCTTTCGCACAAGCACGTAACTCAACACCAATATGGGCGTACTCTTGCTCTAATGCAGGTAACAATTCTTCGGCTCGCGATACGTTAACTAAAAGCGTTTCCATAGTATTACACGTACCGTATCGCTGAGTTTTGGCGTTGATTGCAATACGTTGTGCCTTCTCTGCGTCAGCATCAGCATCTAAGTACACATGGCAAATACCGTCTAAATGCTTAATAACAGTCACTTTGGCATCACGACTAATTCTCTCAATCAAGCCTTTACCACCACGAGGAACAATTACATCGACATACTCTGGCATAGTGATTAACTCACCCACGGCAGCGCGATCAGTTGTCTCCACTACTTGAACGGCAGATTCTGACAAACCTGCCTGCTTCAGGCCTTCAGCGATACACTGTGCAACAGCCTTATTCGAGTGGATTGCCTCGGAACCACCGCGCAAAATCGTAGCGTTACCCGACTTAATACATAAGCTTGCAGCTTCAACCGTTACATTCGGGCGTGATTCGTAAATAATACCAATCACACCTAGAGGTACACGCATCTTACCTACCTGAATACCAGACGGCATATACTTAAGATCGTTAATCACGCCGATAGGGTCAGGTAAGGCCGCAACTTGTTTCAGCCCCTCAATCATCGTGTCGATACGCGCAGGCGTCAGCTCAAGTCGATCAAGCATGGCAGGTTCAAGCCCATTATTACGACCATTTTCAAGATCCTGTGCATTTGCGGCCGCCAATTCTTCGCGGCGTTGATCAAGAATTTCAGCAGTCGCCAACAAGGCTTGATTCTTCTGCGATGTACTCACAGCAGCCATCTCTGCGGCTGCTTTGCGGGCCGACTGACCCAGTGCTGACATGTATTCTGTTACGTTCATTTTTTACCCGATAATAAAAGCTACAACTCAAACACGAGCTGAAGCAAAAAATGCTAAGCCGCGAATTATACTCAGACTACCGCCTCTTGACGAATATGTGTGACAAATTAGCGAAAGCATATATCTATATTCCAAAAAGATAATAAAGATATGGCTATAAAGCTTTTTTGGTAATAAACGCTTCTGGTATAGTTGCGCCCTAATAATTAGTCGACTGTAAGATATCGAGGAACTATGTCTGACCATAAGATGACGCACCTTAAACAACTCGAAGCTGAAAGCATTCACATTATTCGAGAAGTTGCTGCCGAGTTTGATAACCCTGTAATGCTTTACTCTATCGGTAAAGATTCAGCAGTTATGCTTCACCTAGCACGTAAAGCATTCGCTCCGGGTAAACCACCATTTCCGCTATTACACGTCGACACGACGTGGAAATTCCGTGAAATGATCGAGTTCCGCGATGAAGTTGTCGCCAAGAAGTATGGCTTTGATTTAATCGTCCACACAAATGAAGAAGGCGTGAAAGCTGGCGTTAGTCCCTTCTCGGTTGGTAGTGCGAAGCATACCGACATTATGAAGACGCAAGCACTCAAACAAGCACTTAATAAGTACAAGTTTGATGCAGCATTCGGTGGCGCGCGTCGTGATGAAGAGAAGTCACGTGCAAAAGAACGTATCTATTCATTCCGTGACGAGAACCACCAGTGGGATCCAAAGAACCAGCGTCCTGAACTTTGGAATATCTACAACGGCAAAATTAATAAAGGCGAAAGCATTCGTGTTTTCCCACTTTCAAACTGGACTGAGCTCGATATTTGGCAATACATCCACCTAGAAGACATCGATATCGTGCCACTCTACTTCTCAGAGAAGCGCCCTGTCGTTGAACGTGACGGCACACTGATCATGGTCGACGATGAGCGTATGCCCTTAAAAGAAGGTGAAGTCCCTGAGATGAAATCAGTGCGATTTAGAACGCTAGGCTGCTACCCGCTAACCGGCGCAGTCGAGTCTGAAGCGAAAACTTTGCCAGATATCATTCAAGAGATGCTGTTAACCACCAGCTCTGAGCGTCAAGGCCGCGTGATAGACCATGATTCGTCAGGCTCCATGGAGCAGAAAAAACGCGAAGGCTATTTCTAATAGTTTTTAGCGCGCGAACCATACACGCAACAACACAATTTTATTACGTAGCACGCCTGATTACAGGCAAACAAAGAGAATAATCATGTCACACCAATCTGAACTAATTAGTGAAGACATTAATGAATATCTGAAGCAGCATGAGCAAAAAGAGCTCTTGCGACTTTTGACCTGTGGTAGCGTTGACGACGGTAAAAGCACACTGATCGGCCGCCTACTTCACGACTCTCACATGATTTATGAAGATCATTTGGAAGCGATTAAAAAAGACAGCGTTAAGAGCGGTACCAACGAGGGTGAAATTGACCTTGCACTTCTTGTAGATGGCCTACAAGCTGAGCGTGAGCAAGGCATCACGATCGATGTTGCGTACCGTTACTTCTCAACAGCGAAACGCAAATTTATCATCGCGGACACACCTGGGCACGAGCAATACACACGTAACATGGCGACAGGTGCATCAACGGCTGACTTAGCTATTATCTTGATCGATGCACGTCATGGCGTTCTGACGCAAACGCGCCGTCATAGCTTTATTGCCTCTCTTTTAGGTATTAAGCACGTAGTCGTTGCGATCAACAAAATGGACCTCGTTGACTATAGCGAAGAGCGTTACAACGAAATCAAAGCTGATTACCTTGAATTCGCGTCTGACCTACAACTCAAAGACATCCGCTTTGTTCCACTTTCAGCGCTGAAAGGTACGAACGTGGTTTCTAATAGCGAACTGACTCCTTGGTTCACTGACGCCCCTTTGATGGACATTCTAGAAAACGTTCAGGTGGCTGAAGACAGAAACTTTCAAGACTTCCGCCTACCCGTTCAATACGTGAACCGTCCAAACCTTAATTTCCGTGGTTTCTGCGGAACTGTGGCTTCTGGTGAAGTTAACAAAGGTGATGAACTGATGGCCCTGCCATCTGGCAAGAAGAGCACGGTTAAATCGATTGTCACGTATGAAGGCGAGCATGAAAATGCATTTGCTGGTCAAGCAATCACCATCACTCTAAACGATGAGATCGACGTATCTCGCGGAGATATGCTAGTTAAGCCAAGTAACTTACCTTCCGTGGGTCAAAGCTTTACGGCTAACATCGTTTGGATGAACGAAGCGGAGCTTCAACCTGGCAAGCTTATCGATATCAAGCTTGGCTCTACGCTTAGCTCAGGTTCGGTCAACAATATCATTCACACCGTTGACGTTAACACGCTTGAGAAAAATGATGCCGACAACTTGGCATTAAATAGCATTTCTTTGTGTGAGCTGACTCTTAATCAAGCGGTGACATTCGATCCTTATGATCAAAATAAGGCGACCGGTGCGTTTATTATTATCGACCGTCTAACCAACGTTACGATTGGCGCGGGCATGATTGTCAGCAAGTCTGACCGTTCAGACACCCAAGTATGGACTGAAGTGACCGCCCAGGAACGTAGCAAGCGCTTTGGTCACGAAGGTAAGATCATTGCGTGCACAGGAGAGCTTGCCGAACAATTGGTTCAAGCGACTGAACGTAAGCTGTTCGATCAAGGTCTTACATCTATCACTTTGAGCGCATCTCAATTCACTAGCCAAGAAAGCTTGAACGAGGCTGCAACAGCCATTAAAGCTTCGAGTGCAATTGTTATCTACGCGGGCGAAGCACAGTCAAATACTGACCTCACTTTAAGCGCTGAAACTGAATCACAAATTGTTGACGCAATTAAGTCGATTTAAACTGAAAAAGGTGTAGTATTCGCCAAAATACTACACCTTCATTCCTTTAATTTTTTAGTACTTACCTCATGGCAATCAGACACTTAGTTTTCCATCGCCTTACTCGATGGCAAGACGACCAACCAGCAAAAATCCTAACTGGCACAGAAACCAAAGACGCTAACGCAGACCATCAAGCTCTTTTTAGTCAATACAAAAAGCTGTTCCAATTCAGAGCAGGCAAGGCTTTTGGTAGGTTCTCAGAAACCGAACTTCAATCACCATTCACGCCATGGCTAAAAGAATTTAATGATGGCTCTTTGAGCTTCGCCAGCCTGACAACGAATGCGCTTAATCATCTCTGTGAGCTAGCTAATAAAACCCCTGAAATTTTTGATCGACACGTACTATTTGTCGATGAAGAACATGCGGATGGCGACCGGTTTTGGATATTCTTACTGGAAGATTCTAGCGGACTTATGCTCGACGGAAACTCGGAATTAACCATCGTAGACTATCTCAACACATCAAAGCTTGAATTAGCGCTTAAGGTTGATATCAGCGCTTGGTTAAGCGATAGCGATGACACTTCCTATCTAAGCCTTATAAAAGGCCGCGGCACCTCTAAACTAGGCGAGGCATTCTCACAAAGTGCTGGATTTGAAAACAGTGTAGATATAGCGAAAGAAACCGAAACATTAATGGAAATTCTTTCGAACTACACAAAAGACACAGAGAAAGACGAGGCCGCGCAAGTTCGCCAACGTGCTTATGACTTTTGTGTTGAACAGCAGCAAATGGGCGAAGCCGTGCCACTATCTGAACTCTCAGGCTACCTTGATGAAAACAAGCCTAGCAAGTTCGCAGAATTCGCTGAACAGAGCGCTAACATAGCACCTACACAAGAATTGCGACCTGACACGCGCAAGTTAAAGCACCTAGTTCGCCTGTCAGGCAAAGGTAATGGGTTAAGTCTTTCATTTTCATCAGACCTATTCCAGCAAACGATTTTGTACGACGAAAGCTCAGATACGCTAACCATTACTGCAATTCCGAAATCGCTTAAGAAGCAACTCAGCGAATTCATTAAGGATAAAGAAGACTAACAACTTCAAAACAAGCGCGCGTAATGATGACAGCATCACGTGCGCTTACTCTCCGATCTGTATAATTAATAGCAATAACAAATAGTAAAAATCACCATCTATGAAGTGTTTACGAATCGTTCTTTTAGCCATTGTTGCGAGTCAGTTATTTGCATGCGCAGCTATTACTGTCACCGAAACAGGAGACCCTAACTTCCTGTATCGTCCTCACTATAAAGAAAGCAAGCCATTCTATCTCTGGGGAATTGTTGGTGAACACAAAGTAAATACGCAACGTGTATGCCGTAACCGACCAGTCGTACAACTACAAACCAAGTACACGCTTACTGATGTTGCATGGGCAATCGGAACACTCGGAATCTACATGCCACGTACTGCAATGGTGTGGTGCGAACGGAAGGTGAAATAAGCATGAAAACGAACTTCCTCCATCAAGCCAAATACATTGCTATCGCAGCAACGATAAGCCTAAGCGGCTGTTCCGTAATTCATTTTGAGAATGGCCCTGTTGTTCCCGACCCAAAACCTGAGCAAAGCTTTGACTGGACACTAGGTATGTTTACCGAAGATATGCCAGACATACAATACGATGCAGCAAGCAGTGTTCGGTACAGAAAATGGTATCAACACGCCATTTTTTCAGTCGCCGAGCTGAGCAACCCATTACAGTTAAATAAAGAGTGCTCAGGTCTGGAGTGGAATCAAATCACGACCGAAGTAACTCCAACGGACTTTGTTTTTAGCATGCTAGACAACGCTCTACTCTATAACGCATCCTCTGCATGGCTCGATCTTTGGTCTACATGGAGCGTGGAGTATTCTTGCCGAGAGCGTTAGCTCTTCAATTAAGTATGCTCAAAACACTCGCTTGTAGGTTTTAACAACAAGACCAAATAACAAGATTGCACTTAAGCCTAAGCCTAAGCCCATGCCCGCCCATACGCCGGCAGGGCCAAACATCTCACCCAGGAAATAAGCCGCAGGAAATCCCAGCCCCCAATAACTAACAGTTGCGACGATGGTTGGAGATGCGCCAAGTTTAAAGCCTCTGAGCACACCCATTAAAACGACCTGCCACCCGTCAACCAATTGGAACATGGCGCCAATCAGTAACAACAAACTAGCTAAGGCCACTAGAGCCTGGTACTCGTCTGGCCCTAATGCCTCATCAACAAAAAGATCTACCAACACATCAGGGAGCAACCAAAAGACCAAGCCTGCCGCGCTTGCTGTCGCGCTCGCGATCACTAGGGCGTATAAAATCACTTGCTTGGTTTCAATCGGATTACCTGCACCGTAATGCTTGCCGACTTTCACTGATACAGCTTGCGATAAACCAAGCGGAATCATAAACGACATCGTGATGCACTGAAGCACTATCTGATGCGCAGCCAACGCCTGAGCACCCATTGCGCCAATCAACAGTGCCGCAGCCGAAAACATGCCTACTTCCATGGCATGCGCGATAGCTATTTGAACGCCTAATCGGTAGGTTTCAACGATATTTGAAAACCGAAACTGTCTCCAACGGCGCCAAAATTTAAACGGCTTAAACGCATCCTTTCTATAGATAAACACCGCCATCGCCAGCGCCATCATTATTGAAACGATCAAGGTGCCGAGCGCCACACCTTGCACCCCCATTTTCGGAAAGCCGTAAGCACCGGTCATCAACACATAGCTAATAGGATAATTTGATGCCGCCGCAAGAATACTTACTGGAAGCACTGCAGAGGGATCACCCAAACCTAGCGCGAGGCTACGCAACAGGATAAAGGTAAACGCTGGTAGTAGCGCCCATACAATAATATCCAAATAAGTAGAAGTAATAGGAATAATTAAGGGGTCTTGTCCTAAAGCTAGCAATATCGGCTCTGCGTTCGAAATTATTAAGCCAAACACTACTGACAGAAATAGTACTGACAAAACGCCAGATAAAAGCGCCGTTTGGATGCCATCTGGCTGATCTTTACCAAATTCAAACGCGATTAGATTCGCAGTTGCGGTTAGCACCCCGATACCAACAATATGAAAAAACTGAAACACCATGGCGCCCAGTGCGCCGCCGGCAAGAGTATCGACACCTAGTTGACCTAACAATACCGTGTCGATAAATCCCATTGACGCAAAGGCCAGCTGCCCAACAATCATCGGCACAGCCAAGCGAATAAGCTTCGTAATCACTAAATAACCTTAAGAAGTGGCTCTTACTCGAGCATACCAACCGGAAGGATCGACAATTTCACCGTCCTCTTCATTGATGGCAGGATAGTCAAGATCGTTTTGATGGCAATACTCGGCTATCCTTGGGTGGGCCCAACGAAAATAAGTTTGCCAATATTCATGATCATCAAGGCGCGTCTGATGATACATGCCTTTCATTTCACGTTGTCGTTGCGCCTCGCTCAAAATAATCGCTGCGGCTACTGAGACATTAAATGACTCAACCATTCCCATCATGGGAATAATAATATGGCCATCAACTTTCTGAGCAGCCTCATCACTTACGCCTTTTTTCTCATTCCCCATCAGAATGGCGCATGGTTCGGTGTAATCTACATCTCTAAAATCAAGCGCTGTATCAGACAAATGTGCTGCATAAACTTTTTGGCCGCGCGTCTGGAGAAGTTCGATACCTGCATCCATCGACTCATGCCGAACGATGTTAACCCATCGATCACTCCCCATTGCCGTGCCCGAGTATGGACGATGCTTATCCCACGGCCAGACCATATGCAGCTCATGCATACCGACCGCATCACCAGTACGAACTAAAGCAGCAATATTACGAGGTTTGTGGATCTGCTCCGCGAGAATTGTTAAATCGGGTTGGCGCCGATCTAAGGTTTCGCGGAGCTTTCGGTATCTCTCTGGTGTCATAGAATTAGGCAGAGCCAGATGTTAAGTATCGCCATGCCCAGCATCGCTAACCATGTCAGCAGCATGCCATAGAATCGACCAAAACTTGGCCCATCAAAACGCGATAAACCCCATGAATGAAGAACGCGGCCCAGCAAAAACATACCGCCGAAAACATGAATCAAAATTGGATTCAAGAACTGAAGTTCCAACATGAAGAGCAAAACTAAAGCGAGTGGAATATTCTCGAGCGCATTTGCATGCGCACGGATTGCACAACGCATCTCAACAGAACAATCGTTTTGCTCTGTGCTCTTCTTTTCAGCGCGGCGAAATGCAGTGACTCGATAACCAAGGTAAATAATTAAAATCGCAAGCAAGCCCGCATACATTGGCGCATAACGCAAAAGAGAACTACCCATACCCTACTCCTTACTATTTATTTTTTGGAATTATTGCCGCCGGGAAACTGCGCTACCTGGCTTGGCTTTACTTTAGGAACTCCGCACTGCTCTACCTCATCAATGCGCACAATTGCATTCATTGGCACATATGTGCGCGTCACCCCTGCAAACTCAGATTTGAGCTTTTCTTCACTAGGGTCAACTAACAATTGCGACCGCTCACCAAAGAGAATTTCTTCAAGCTCTATGAAACCATACATTTCAGACGGGAAAACGTGCGCAGCGTATATTTCGAACACTTCGTCCTGATTATAAAAAACAACTTTATAAGTTTTCTTGGCAGCCATAAAACAACATTACTAAACCGGATAAAACGAGGTCGCGAATCATAGCACAAAACGAACGAATGTCAGTCATTTAGCAGCTCAGAACATCGCTGAAACCTGCCAACACATGTAACAAAAAACCGCTATAATTCGGGCGTTTAACTAGATATAATTCACGCCCTTTTTTTCACGTAAGAGTATTAAGAGTTTCGATGACCAAAAAGCTGTTTATCAAAACCCATGGTTGCCAAATGAACGAATATGATTCAGCGCGCATGGCAGATCTACTTCAAGACGATCAAGATGTTGAGTTGACAGACACTCCTGACGATGCAGACATTTTGTTGCTGAACACTTGTTCTATTCGTGAAAAAGCACAAGAAAAGGTTTTCCACCAACTTGGTCGTTGGAAGAAGTTAAAAGAAACAAATCCAGAACTGACGATCGGCGTTGGCGGCTGCGTAGCAAGCCAAGAAGGCGAAGCTATCCGAGATCGCGCCCCATATGTTGATGTAATATTCGGTCCACAAACACTTCATCGCCTTCCAGAGATGATTGATGCATCCAAGACTTCTGATGTGGGTGTTGTGGATATCACCTTCCCAGAAGTAGAGAAGTTCGATCATCTACCTGCACCTGGCGTAGATGGACCATCAGCATTCGTTTCAATCATGGAAGGCTGCAGTAAATATTGCACATTTTGCGTCGTACCATATACCCGAGGCGAAGAAGTCAGTCGCCCAGCTGACGACGTTATTGCGGAAGTAGCCCACCTTGCGGAACAAGGCGTACGTGAAATCAACCTCCTGGGTCAGAATGTTAATGCCTATCAAGGTAACACGCATGATGATGACATCATGGACCTTGCCGAGCTGATCACCATTATCTCTGGCATTGAAGGGATCGATCGTATTCGTTACACCACGTCACATCCTGTTGAGTTTAGTGATGCATTGATTGATGTTTACGCAACAGTCCCGGAACTCGTAAGCCATCTGCACCTTCCTGTACAAAGCGGTAGCGATCGCATTTTGGCCGCAATGAAACGCGGCCATATGGCGTTAGAGTACAAATCTAAAATTCGTCGTTTACGCAAGCATCGTCCAGATATCAGCATTTCGTCTGACTTTATTATTGGCTTCCCGGGCGAAACGGAAAAAGACTTTGAAGATACAATGAAGCTTATCAACGACATTGGCTTCGATACATCTTTCAGCTTTATCTACAGCGCTCGACCTGGAACACCTGCTGCGGATCTAGCAGACGAAACATCAGAAGAAGTGAAGAAACAACGCCTGCACATACTACAGCAACGCATTACGCAACAAGCACATGAAATTAGTCGTCGCATGGTCGGTACTCAACAACGCATTTTAGTCACTGGATTTTCTAAGAAAGACCCAGGCGAAATGCAAGGTCGTACTGAGAACAACCGCGTGGTCAACTTCAAAGCAAACCAAGATCGGAGCGACTCTGCACTAATTGGTCGGTTCATCGATGTCGATATCGTTGATGCTTATCCGAACTCATTGCGTGGCGAACGTATTGACGACAATGACTACTAGCTCTATTGCAACAGGTGTAAAGAAGACTTTGCACTTGAGCCCTGAAGACAACCAGAGGCTTTCGCTGCTTTGCGGACCATTTGATGAGAACATCAAGTATCTAGAAAAACGACTGCTCGTACGCATCAATCGTCGCGGAGCGCTGTTTAGCATTTCATCAACAGATGATTCCCGAGCTCAAGCATGTCTCAATATACTGATGCATTTGTACCGTGATACTGAACACTCCCCCGACATTTCTTTGGAAAAGGTTCAACTGTATATTCAAGAAGCTGCGCAAGAGCTCGTCACTTCACAGCCAATGAACGATATTCATGCGGTGATTAAAACACCTAAGTTACAAGTCAAAGCGCGGAATCAAAATCAAATCTTGTATCTTCAGCGCGTCAAACAGCACGATATTAATTTCGGTATTGGACCCGCCGGCACGGGTAAAACTTATCTCGCGGTAGCTTGTGCGGTTGAAGCCTTACAAAAAGAAGAAGTAAAGCGAATTCTTTTGGTACGTCCTGCTGTAGAAGCCGGCGAGAAGCTCGGTTTTCTCCCTGGTGATCTAGCACAAAAAGTAGACCCCTACTTACGCCCTCTTTATGACGCACTATACGACATGCTGGGCTTTGAGCAGGTTGCGCGCCTAATCGAGAAAAACGTCATTGAAATCGCACCACTCGCGTTTATGCGGGGGCGCACCTTGAATAACGCGTTTATTATTCTGGATGAAAGCCAAAACACGACACCAGAGCAAATGAAAATGTTTTTAACACGTATCGGCTTTGGGTCTACCGCCATCATAACTGGCGACATTACACAAACCGACTTACCTAAAGGCGCCAAGTCCGGGCTCGCTGAATGCCAAACAATCTTGAACAATGTTGCCGGCATCAGCGTCACGAATTTCAATTCGGCCGACGTAGTGCGCCATCCTCTAGTTCAGCGCATTGTCGAAGCATACGACAAACACGACGCAAAGCAGAGCTAAGATGAGCAAACTCACAATCGATTTACAGATCGAAATCGGTAACAACGATTTTCCTCCACTTGATCAGTTCGAGCGCTGGGCAAACGCTGCGTATCAGGGAGAGAAACATCTCGAGATGACGATACGCATCGTTGAAGAAGAAGAATCGCACGCACTTAATTTTGAGTATCGCGGTAAAGATAAATCGACTAACGTATTGTCATTCCCATTCGAAGCTCCCGAGTTTGTGGAGATCGATTTACTTGGCGATCTAGTTATCTGTAAGCCCGTTGTTGAGCTAGAAGCAAAAGAACAAGATAAACAACTGGAAGCGCATTGGGCGCACATGGTGATTCACGGAACGCTTCACCTTCAAGGATATGACCACATTCACGATGACGAGGCTGAAGAGATGGAAAGACTTGAAATTACGATTCTCTCTGATTTAGGCTACGATAATCCTTATTTGTAAGAGGCAAACTAGTTCTACTAATGAACGACGACACTCCGAGTACCGGGCCAGCTTCAAAGAGCTGGCTAGAACGAATCTCTCAGGCTTTCTCCGATCAACCTGAGAACACAGAAGAACTTCTCGAATTACTTCGAGACAGCGAGCAGCGCAACGTTCTTGATAGCGACGCTCTGAGCATCATTGAAGGCGCAATTCAAGTCACGCAAATGCAAGCGCGTGAAGTAATGATCCCTCGCTCACAAATGATCGCCATCAAACTTAACGCTGATCCTGAAGACTACATCGGCAGCATCATCGAATCAGCGCACTCCCGTTTTCCAGTATTCGGCGAATCAAATGATGAAGTAGAAGGCGTTTTGCTAGCTAAAGACCTGCTACCGCTCGCACTTAAGGGTGAACTCAAGCGTCAGGACATCCAAGAGCTGATTCGACCTGCTTCTAAAATTCCAGAGAGCAAACGCTTAAACGAGCTACTAAAAGACTTTAAGAAAAAACGTATTCACATGGCTATCGTCATTGACGAGTATGGTGTCACGTCGGGCTTAGTAACCATCGAAGATGTTCTTGAACAGATTGTTGGCGAAATTGAAGATGAGCACGATATCGAAGAGGAAGCGAATATTAAGCTTCTAAGCGATTCAGAGTCGACGGTTAAAGCACTCACATCAGTGGAAGAGTTCAACGACCACTTCGGCACATTTATTCCTGATGATGAATTCGATACCATCGGCGGCTGCGTCATCAAAAGCTTCGGCTGCCTTCCAAATCGGGGGGACGAAACGCTGTTCGAAGGATTCAAAGTCACCGTATTAAACGCGGATAGCCGCACAGTACGTCTTTTAAAATTCGAAAAATAAATAAAAGCGCGCTGAAGCGCTAGCGAGTCAAAAATGCGAGCAACACTTCTCTGCTCGCTTGCTATTTTTGTAGCAGGCGCATTACAGACCTTAGGTCTAAGTCCATTCAATTTTTGGCCCGCAAGCATCATTTCGCTTGTCGCTTTTTTATTCATTACAAAAGCACTATCTTCAAATCATTTACTAACAGGGAAACGTGCTTTTTATCAGGGATGGCTGTTTGGCTTCGGCTTGTTTGCTAGCGGCGCATCTTGGGTGTACGTGAGCATAAATACCTATGGCCATGCGCACCCAGCTTTGGCGGGAATTCTGACGCTACTATTCGTCGCATTCTTAGGCTTATTCCATGGCGCGATGTTTTATGTGTATGCAAAGCTAAAGACTAAACAAGCCGAACTTAACACCTTACTCTTCGCAGCATTGTGGACCTTAAACGATCTCGTTCGAAGTGTATTTCTTACAGGCTTCCCTTGGCTGTTTGTTGGGGATACCCAACTTCATGGCCCACTACATGGTTACTATCCAGTAATCGGTAGCTATGGGATAACGCTTGTTCTAGCAATCACTTCAGGGCTAGCACTTCTCCTATTTAATAAGCCATCACTTCGAATCGCAGGGCCAATAGCGGGACTATTGATAGCGCTATGGCTAGCTCCCGTAGCTTTAAACCACGTTACTTGGACAAAAGATCAGAACCAAGACATCAATGTCGCGCTACTGCAGCTTAATATACCTCAAGAACTTAAGTGGAAACGCGCACAAAAACCTAAAACAGTTGCATTGCTAGAACAGATGTCAGCAGCGCAATGGGATAAAGATCTGATTGTTTGGCCAGAGACAGCTCTTCCTGCTTTCTACAACCAAGCAAAACCTTTGCTAAACAAAATGTCGAAACAGGCGACAGCCAACAACACGTCTATCATTACCGGCATTCCTTATCGAGGCTGGGACGCTGAAGCAAAGCGTCCTGTGATGCACAACAGCATTATTGGAATTGGCGATGCCTCGGGCATCTACCACAAGCAAAAGCTTGTGCCTTTTGGAGAGTACGTACCTCTACAAGACATACTTAGAGGTCTAATCGCGTTTTTCGACCTACCAATGTCAGATTTTCGCAAAGGAAAGCAAGATCAAGAGCTATTGCGCCAAAATGGAAATCTAACGTCACCCTTTATTTGCTATGAGGTGGTTTATCCAGATTTTGTGGCATCGCGTGCCGCGAACGCAGATTATTTAATTACCATTAGTAACGACGCGTGGTTTGGCGCATCTATTGGCCCACACCAACACTTACAACTCGCGCAAATTCGTGCAGCCGAAAATGGTAAATACATGATTCGAGCAACTAACAACGGTTTAACCGCAATTATCGACGAAACGGGAAAAATTAGCGCATCCATCCCTCAATTTAAGCAAGCAACACTCGAAGGAAGAGTGAAGACATTTGCAGGCAGCACACCATTCACTAAGCTCGGCTCACTACCTACACTCATCTTCTGCTTATTAATTCTAGTCATATCTTTCGGCATAAAAAAACGCGGCTAAAAAACCGCGTTTTTCCTACACAATTCAGCCTTACATCATCGACTGTAAATAATTGGGCAATCCAATTTTATCGATAAGACCAAGTTGCTTCTCCAGCCAATAGGCATGATCTTCCTCTGAGTCTTTTAGCTGACCCAGAAGCATTTCTCGTGTTTCATAATCACGTTCTTGCTCACAGAGAGCGATCGCATCCTTAAGATTTTGAATAACAGAGTACTCAACTTCTAAATCACTTTTCAGCATTGAAACAACGTCAGCTCCAACATTGAGAGGCTCTCGTACTCCAAGATTTGGTGTTCCTTCGAGAAATAAAATGCGACGGATCATTTGGTCAGCATGATCAGTTTCTTCCTCACGCTCATGATCAAGACGCTCATAAAGCTTATTGAGCCCCCAGTCTTCGTACATGCGTGAATGGATAAAATACTGATCGACCGCGGTGAGTTCGCCAGCAAGAAGTTTGCTCAATGTATCGACAACTTTTTGATTACCTTTCATTTCAAAACCCCTATTCTTCGCCTAGCAATGATTGCGTATAGTTCTCGAGCCCCATCTTTTCGATGAGATCTCGCTGAGTTTCAATCCAATCGAAATGCTCTTCCTCATAGCTCAAAAGTTCGCGCAAGACATCTCTACTCACATAATCGCGCTGTGATTCGCAGTGCTCGATCGCATCGCGAAGGGTTGCCAAAGACTGCGTCTGAAACCTCAAGTCGCAAGACAGAATCTCGGGAACATCTTCGCCAATATACAGCTTGCCTAATTTTTGGAGATTGGGGATACCTTCCAAGAACAAGATACGCTCAATAAGCGCGTCCGCTTGTTTCATATCCTTGATAGATTTTTTGTACTCGACCTTATCAAGAACTGATAATCCCCAGTTCTTAGCCATTCGCGCATGAAGAAAATATTGATTGATCGATATAAGCTCATCCGCGAGCACATCGTTTAATTTTTGAATAACCGATACATCACCTTGCATAGCAAACCTCCCTTCGAAAGAATCAGGGCAAGTATATGCAAGGTTTAAGTTATTGAAAAGTTGAGAATAATGATACGAATCAGTATCAGTTAGATGACTGCCGCGTAGGCTAAGTCGAGAGAAGTATTGTCGTTATCTTGAGCCAATCTATTTTCTATAATTTCTTTAGTCGTACATGCACACTGACCACAACTTGTCGCCACACCCAGTTCATTGCGCACCTGACGAAAAGAGGTTTTGCCTTCATCCATCAAAGAATGAATATCTCTGTCAGAAACACCTTTACACAAACAAACTAACATTATTTTCGCTCACTTAAACAACGGAGCAAATGATAGTCGCAATACGAATCATTATCAACAACATTCACCAATTATTTTTGTTGTCGTTTTGTGGTTTGAAGCGTCTACACCCACACATAAAACTAAGATAGACTATGTGCCCATTTTTGCACCGCACTATAGATAAGCGGTGTTGCGTATTCCATTGATTTAAGAAGAAGCATGCAAGAACAATACTCTCCGAAAGAAATAGAACAGAATGCACGAGATTTTTGGGAAGCGAACAATAGCTTTGCCGTAACCGAGGACTCGTCTAAAGAAAAGTACTACTGCCTTTCCATGTTCCCATACCCTAGCGGCAAGCTGCACATGGGGCACGTACGCAATTATACGATTGGAGATGTTGTTTCTCGTTACCAGCGCATGCTGGGTAAAAACGTTATGCAACCAATGGGTTGGGATGCTTTTGGACTTCCAGCAGAAAACGCTGCAATCAAAAACGGCGTCGCTCCAGCTAAATGGACATACGAAAACATTGATTACATGAAAAGTCAGCTTAAGCAATTAGGCTTTGGTTATGACTGGGATCGAGAATTAGCGACCTGCCGCCCTGAATACTACAAGTGGGAACAATGGTTCTTCACTAAGCTATATGAGCGCGGCTTAGTGTACAAAAAGAACGCAACTGTTAACTGGGACCCTGTTGACCAAACTGTTCTTGCAAACGAGCAAGTTGTCGATGGCCGTGGCTGGCGTTCTGGCGCAATTGTCGAGCGCAAAGAAATCCCACAGTGGTTTATCAAAATCACCGATTATGCAGAAGAACTACTTAACGACTTAGATCAGCTTGATGAATGGCCTGAGCAAGTTAAAACGATGCAGCGCAACTGGATTGGCCGATCAGAAGGTCTTGAATTCAGCTTTGGCATCAAAGACTCAGACGAAACGCTAAGCGTTTATACCACACGACCAGATACTCTGATGGGTGTAACGTATGTAGCGGTAGCCGCTCAACACCCACTTGCTACACGTGGTGCAGAAAACAACACCGACTTGCGTGAGTTCATCGAAGACTGTAAGAAAAACAAAGTTGCCGAAGCAGATATGGCGACAATGGAGAAAAAAGGTCTTCCTACCGGCTTCAAAGCAATACACCCAATTACAGGTGAAGAAGTACCTATTTGGGCTGCGAATTTCGTGTTGAAGGACTACGGCTCAGGCGCAGTTATGTCTGTACCAGCACATGACGAACGTGACCATGAATTCGCAAAGACGTACAAGCTTCCAATTAAACAAGTTATCGCATCGGAAGAAGTTGAAGAACTTGATATTCATGAGTCGGCCTATACCGACAAAGGTGTTCTTGTAAACTCCGGCGAATTTACTGGCTTAACCTCTGCTGAAGCATTCGAAGCAATTGTGAAGCACTTTGAAGAAGCTGGAACTGGATCGCGCAAAGTGAATTACCGCTTACGTGACTGGGGTGTCTCTCGCCAACGCTATTGGGGCGCACCGATTCCGATGAAATACTTGGAAGACGGCACTGAGATCCCTGTGCCTCTAGAAGAGCTGCCTGTACAGCTTCCTGAAGATGTTGAATTAGATGGTGTTAAATCACCGATTAAGAGTGATCCTGAGTGGGCGAAGACAAGCCATAACGGTGCAACAGCATTCCGTGAAACCGATACCTTCGACACCTTTATGGAGTCATCTTGGTACTACGCGCGCTATTGTTCTCCGAACAGCGATGATCAAATGCTTGATCCAAGTGCAGCAAACTACTGGCTACCTGTGGATCAATACATTGGTGGTATTGAGCACGCGATTCTTCACCTACTCTACTCTCGTTTCTATCACAAGCTATTACGTGATGTTGGTCTCGTTGAAAGTGATGAGCCGTTTAAGCGCTTGCTTTGTCAAGGCATGGTGCTAGCTGATTGCTTCTATCAAGAAGATGAGCAAGGCGGAAAAATTTGGATTTCGCCAACAGACGTTAAAGCAGAAACTGACGACAAGGGCAAAGTATCACGCTATGTCAAATTAGAAGACGGCTCTGAAGTTCTTAGCGCTGGCATGGGCAAAATGTCGAAGTCTAAAAACAACGGTATTGATCCTCAAACAATCATCGATCAATTCGGTGCTGACACAGTGCGTTTATTCATGATGTTTGCTGCTCCACCTGAGCAATCGCTTGAATGGTCAGACAATGCAGTAGAAGGTGCTAACCGATTCCTAAAGCGTTTATGGAAAAATGTCGACAACCACCTGACCAATGGCGGAAAGGTTGAACTTGACCAGAATGCATTAAACGAAGAACAAAAAGCTGTTCGTCGTAAGACACATGAAACCATCAAAAAAGTAAGTGACGATTTAAACCGTAGACTTACGTTCAACACTGCCATCGCAGCTGTTATGGAATTGATGAATAGCGTTAGTAAATTTGTTGATGTTAGTGAGCAAGGCCGTGCAGTTTCTCACGAAGCACTTGAAACCGCTGTATTATTGCTAGCTCCGATTACACCGCATATCTGTCATACTCTATGGAAAGAACTAGGAAATGACGCCGACGTGCTCACTGCACCATGGCCTTTATGCGATGAAAGTGCACTTGTAAAAACAAGTCAGCAAATCGTTGTACAAGTAAATGGTAAGGTTCGTGCGAAGCTAGAAGTTCCTGCCGATATCAGTAAAGATGCGCTTGAAGTACAAGCGATGGAAGACGAAAACGTCAAGAGATTCCTTGAAGGGAACACCATTCGCAAAGTGATTGTTGTTCCTAACAAACTGGTGAACATCGTTGCAAACTAAGCTCTTCAAAGCCGCAACAAAACGGGTAGCACTGCTACTCGTTATCGCTAGCGGCGCGCTCATTCAAGGCTGCGGATTTCACGTTCGCACAGCAGAGTTAGGCTCTCTCGGGTTTAGCTCTGTAAATTTTGAATGCGATCAAGCTGAGCACTGGCAGCTATGTCAGTCCTTAGAGCGCGAGCTTAAAGCGCATAAGGTCACGATGGATGATGATGCAACCTTCACGCTGAGTATCGATAGTGCAAGCTCCACCGAACGAGCATTCACCATTAACCTAGATGCTAGTGCTGACGAATACGAAATAACCCGTCTCGTAAAATTCACCTTCTCAGAAGCAAACAATACAAAATCCAAATACAGTAACGAGATCAATGCTCGTCGTATTTATCGTCATAATTCAGACGCCCTGCTCGCTAAAGAGCGCGAAAAAACTACGCTCACGAAAGCCTTAGATAAAAGCATTGCGCGCGAAATCATTCGTCAGCTAACACTCATCCGTATCGGCGCCAACGATGCAGGTTAAACCTGAACAACTTTCTCAGCAATTAAAAAGCGGCTTGAAGCCCGTTTACATGGTCAGCGGCGAAGAACCTCTGCTGCAATTAGAAGCCGTAGATGAAATTCGCGCGGCGGCGCGAGCTCAAGGCTATGACGAACGACAAGTATTGCGGGTTGAGCGGGGCTTCGACTGGCAAACTCTCCAAGAAGAAGGTAATGCCCTCTCACTTTTCGCAACCAAGCGGATCATTGAGCTCAAATTGCCGAATGGCAAACCCGGTACCGAAGGCTCAAAAAAACTCGTTCAATATCTCGAAGCACCACCTGAAGACACTGTTCTGATAATCGAAGCGGGCAAAATTGATAAGAAGACACTCGGTAGCGCTAAATGGTGTAAAGCCATTGATAAGTTAGGGGTCATAACTCAAGTGTGGCCTATCAAACCACAGCAAACTCTCACATTCATGCGTCAACGCGCCAATAAACTAAAGCTCAATATTGATTATGATGCGCTCGAAATTTTATCGTCTCGCCTAGAGGGCAACCCGCTCGCGGCGAAACAAGAGCTAGACAAACTCGCAATTTTACATGGCAACAACACAATTAGCGTTGGCATGATCTTGGACGAAGTCAAAGACTCTGCTCGCTATGACGTATTTGATTTAAGTAAAGCCATGCTTAGTGGCCAAGCAAAAAAAACTGCGAGCATAGTTGGTCATTTGAAAGCTGAAGGTAATCTGCCAATCACTATGATCTGGCCACTTAGTCGTGACGTCCGTGTGCTTGAAGGTTTGATTCCTCTTATTGGGCAACAACAACGCGTTGACGCCTACCTTAAGGGCAAACGCATCTTTGCCCAGCAGCAAGCAGACTATGTCTCGGCTGCAAAACGCTTAAACACCAAAAGCATTAACGATCTTACGCTCATGCTTAAGAAAATCGATGACGCATCAAAAGGCGTGTTTGGATCGGAGCCTGCGTGGCTTTTAATCGAGCAACTCGCCATGCACATTGCTCACCCTCCCAAATAGCGCCTCCGCTCCCCCATACTTACCCTAACAATTTTCATTATCATCATTGGTATTCACGCTTCGATAAATTCGATGATGGTCTTTTCCTAATGAGAACAAGTACTTAGCGCAAAACACCTAGAATCAACTACAGTTATATATTGTCATTGATCAATTTTGGACACTATGAATGAGTCTCTACAGCGTTATTGTCGGTCTAGTTGTCGTCTGCATTTCAAGCTTTTCACATGCGGCAAGCTATAAAGTAACGAATTCCAAGTCGAGCGGTAATGGATCTTTACGCTGGGCGATAGAGCAAGCAAACAACAACCCAGGCGCAGATATTGTTGAAGTCCCGGGCTCCTTTGATAGCAGCAACCCAATTGTTCCCGTTACCGGTGGCGGCTCAAGCCGTTACACTTTTGAGAATCCAATTCTTGTAACTGACGATATTACGATCAAAGGTCTTGGAAGTTCACGCCCCGTTATCGATGACCACCAACATTAGATTACGACTGCGGGCCTCACAAATGTGGGCTATCCGTTTGATCAAGGTCCAGGCGGTGGCGGGGCAACAATTCTCAAGCCAGTCAGCACGCTATTTCGTGTAAACCGGGCAAATGGCGCGGGCCGGACACTTGATGTTCGCATCGAGAATCTAGCCTTTACCCGAATGAGTACGTTTATCAATACGGATAATGCCAACGTAACACTTGATAACGTCGCGATCTATGGCTTCGTATGCCAACGTTCTAGTGACTTGTTAATTGTGCATGGTCTCGGAGGTTCTCTTACAATCAAAGATAGTTTGATCTTTGATAATCTCGTCAACAACGGACAACAAGATCTCGTCATCAACAACGATCTCACCATTATTAATTCTGCCTTTTCGAACAACTCTAACCGCGCTATCAGGGCCGTTTCTGACCGCTTAGTATCAATGACTGACAGTACAAGCAAGAACGTTATTATCCGTGATTCCTATTTTGATGGTTTAGATTCGGGTGCGCTTGAATTCAAAAACGCTAGCGTAGAAATCAGTAATTCAGTTTATGATGGGCGTGATGCAACCCCTACTCGCGCGATCAAAGTGATAGACGGAGATTTAACGTTAACTAACAGCACCTGGTACTACACGTCGAAAACAATCAACAATATCGGACAAATCTTTCAAGGAACACACATTGAATTAGCGGGAAGTGCGCAGCTGATTGCACGCAACAATCTTCTTCTTTCTACCAACTCGGCAACAAACACAATACCTTTAGTTTATCCCGCGAACTGGGACGATACTGGAGTATTCGCGCGAGCGGTAAACGATAACAACTATTTATCCCGTATCAACGGTGATGACTCAGCGCTCAATCTGTCCCCGCTTCATTGCGTCAATGCAAGCTTCAATAGAAATTGTTTCGTCCCTAACGCCTTATCCACTCCCTTAGTCGATCAAGGAAATACCGCAGATGCACTCTACGGAGATGGAGCACCAATCTCTGAAGACCTTCTTGGAGAGCTCGGCGCACAAGGCGCATCCGTCGATATAGGCGCATATGAAAAGCATGAGACACTTTATGCGCATGCAGATCATTACCAAACAAATGAAGGGGTGAATTTAATTGTTTCGACCGCTAACGGGGTGCTAAGCCAATGATTCAACACCAGGAGGTCTCAGCGTTTCACTCAAAGCCCAAACGCTTCATGGAACTGTGACGCTGAACCCTGATGGCTCGTTCGATTATATGTCTAACAACGGATACTACGGGCAAGACCAATTTGAATATGAGCTATCGGGAAAATCAGCTTATGTAACTATTGATGTAGTCTCTACTGGATGGATAAGTATTCCTAGCAACCAACAACCTACTGCGGGCGCGGACAGCTATACCATTCACGAAGGTGAAACCCTAGATCGCCCCGCCCCAGGACTTCTTGAGAATGATTCAGACGATCAAAATACAACAGCACCTTTATAATTGTGCCTAGAAGCAAGGCTTCATAAAGCTCCAATCCATGGCGCTGTCACGATTAATTTGGATGGCAGTTTCACTTTTATCCCAGACCCCGGATATATAGGTAGCGATTAATTCTTTTATGATGCGGTTGATAACGGACTGAAGCATAGCCCTCCTGCTAAAGTAACAGTGCAAATCAATTCCGGAGCAAGAGCCGGAGCTGAAACAAAAGTTGCAACTAAAGCTGGGGCGGCCGGCTGGGCTTCGCTCAATGGATTGTTTGCATTACTCGTTAGCAGCTATCTAATGTCCAAGCGTAATAAACACGCACAGTCTCTTTTACTTGTTTGTGCAGCATCATTAATAACAAGTTTAATCAGCTCTGATGCGCAAGCCGATGAGTCACAGCTAGATTCATCGCCGCAAACAGCAACTCAAGCCCCTCTTGAAGACCAGTTCTTTAAAGGATTCATTGCAGATCTAAGTTTTGGGTACTCTAACCTTGAACCAGAAGCGCCATCTAATATTTGGACACAAAATCGTGATCATGGCGCTGCATTTGCTGTGGGTGTGGGATATCAATTTACGAATCAGTTTTCGATAACTCTACGTTATTATGACTTCCATACAATCAAACTAAACTCATCAGACCCACTATATGACGATGTAAGCATTGAATATCGCGTACTAGAGCTCGCGGGTACATATCGTTTTACTCAACTGTGGGAAAGCCAGTTCGCACCATTTATTCTCGGTGGTGTTGGTTATCTAGACCCTAAGATTAAAGGCGATACAGACAGCGTCACGACTGAAGAAGACAATCATCTCGCATATGGCGTCGGGATAAGTTTAAGTCCAATGAAACATGGCATGTTCGATTTAGTCTGGCAAAGCATGGCAGGTGAGGTTGACCTTATTTCATTGCGTTTGACTGTAGATGTCCCAAACTAAATGCTCTTACATCTTTGTCGTTCTGCTATGTATCTCAATTCAGATATTTGGTTTAACGACAACACTACAGTATGACGGCAGTGCGGTTTTCGAAGGGCAGTATTGGCGACTGATAAGCGCGCACTTTAGCCATCTAACTTGACTTCACTTAAGCCAAAACATGGCTGCTTTATTGTTACTCGTTTATCTACTTCCTTGCCTAAAAAGTATAAAAACCCTAAATCTCGTATTTGTTATTAGCGGAATAGCGATCACAGGTATGTATTATCTATTCTTTCCGCTATCCATTTCCTATGCTGGCTTAAGCGGTTGCCTTCATGCCCTAGCAGCTTTTGGCATACTGAAACAGATATTTAGCTCTTCAATTAAAAATGCGAGAGTCGCTAAAACTCTAGCATTTTTACTTTCCGTCAAACTTGGGTACGAAGTATTTGCCATCAACGATACCTCTATCGCAACAGAGGCACATTTGATTGGGCGATATCAGGACTGTTGCTGACAATATGCTTCAATTATTTAGAACGTATCGGCCTACTCTGGCGCCGCACACTCAGACCGCGCGGGGTCATTTGAGCAGCGAATCTTCCAAAGAAGAGTCAAAGCCTTAGCATCCATCTTCCCTTCTTGTTTCAAGCTCACCCTAATTTCTTTACTGAAACGATCCAGCTCTTTCTTCGTATCGGCATCGGTTTTGATCCAATACTTAGCAGGTATTTCTGCTTCCGCATCTTTTACCTGCTTGTGGATGAAAGGTAAACGAGATACTACATACTCACGCATTAAATTGCCGAAGTTATCATCGAATCGTTCTTTATTAATGACTGTCTGAAGCATCCCATAATAGAAACGATGATCAATAATTCCACCATCTGTCCCAAGCCCTTGGTACAGTTCAAAAGTGTTATATGCCAAGGCTGGCATCAATAGAATATCGATGTTTCCATTATTAAATTGTCCTGAAAACGTTGCGAGCGAGGTACCAACCGGTGAGGCGCCAGCTAAGCTCGACAACTGCAAAGCCTGAGGATCTTCGTTTAACACTGAAATTTTCTTGCCACTAAATTCAGCGACCGTGTCTATATTTTTATCATTCACAAAAGCAAACATGGATCCTACCGGAAACGAAGCCACAACTTCGTATTTACCGTTGGTCATCAATTTACCCGCTTTAGGATTCGCTAGAGTAACCAGTACACGATCCAATTCGTCGTCAGACAAAATGCCTCCGATAGCGTCAAGGCTGCCTGCGAACGGCACATAATTTCGTGAGAGTATCGCCGTTAGATGTACTGCATCGCATAAGCCCGCCTTGAAATCATTAGATGCCACTTTCTCATCGGTATAAGTGATGAATTCAAGATCAAGCCCCCATCCTAAAGCCTTTGGCTTAAGGTCGGAAAAGAACTCAACTACGGGCCCCGTTTTCCCTACAGGATCCCAAAGACAATATTTCTTTTTTTCGAGAGCAAAAGACTGCACTGAAAATAGTGCACAGAAGATAAAAATGGTCGTTTTGGTTGCAGTATTCATCACTAAACCGTGGCCTCTTATTCGTTATTATTTAATAGCGAGTGCCTTGGAATGCGTAGGTAACTGCATACAAATACCTATCAAAGCGCTTCTAAGCTACTCCTTAATAGGTCTGATAGAAAGTGATTAATGCTGATTTATTGAACTGAGTGCCTTGTTCAATGAATAAACAGGGCACAGATCAGAAACGAAATTACGCGCTGAGGACGTCTTCGATAAAGTCCAAACGGTCTTGGCCAAAGTACATTTCATTATCCAAGAACATTGTCGGTGCACCAAAACAACCGCGCTTAACCGCTGCTTCTGTGGCTTCTTTCAATTGATTTTTAATCTCGTCTTGTTGAACTAACTCTGCAAACGCAGCGGCGTCAATGCCAGCCTCCGTCAATACTTCAGCTATCACCTCTGGCTTACTCATATCCAGACCTTTCACCCACATCGCGTCATAGACAACATCGATATAGGCATCAACACAATCAAGTTCCATTGCAGCAAATACGCCACGCATTAGTTGCAGGGTATTTACTGGGAAGTGCGGGTTCATTTTGAATTCAACACCATAACGACGCACGAAACGCGGAATGTCGCTTAACAACATGTACTTGCCTTTGGCAGGAACCAAGCCCGGCGGTGTATTATTTGTCGCTTTATGTACTGCGCCCAATAGCATTGGCTCATAAACAACATCAGCATTGTATTTGTCGCTCATCTTGGCGAGCTGTTTGTGCGCTAGGTAAGCCGTCGGGCTACCAAAATCAAAATAAAACTCAATTTGCTTTGCTGAATCACTCATCGTTATTCCTATATGTATAAATTACGTTCAAGCTGGGTTGGCTAATAGTAAGAGCGTTACCACTTCTCTACCCATGGACGGACATCAAGCTCAAAGGTCCACGCGTTGCGTGGTTGCTCATGAAGCATGACATAATTTTTTGCCAAATCTGCAGGTTGAACGACTCCATCCTTCTCTACAAATTTTTGATACTCGGGGTGGTTTTCACGGATCCACTGTGTGTCTACGGCCGCATCAATTACAACATGCGCAACATGAATATTCTTTGGCCCAAGCTCTCGAGCCATTGACTGAGCGAGGGCTCTGAGACCATGTTTTGCACTGGCAAATGCGCCAAATATAGCGCCGCCTCGTACACTTGCCGTTGCACCGGTAAAGATAATCGTTCCGCGCTTACGCTGACTCATTACTCGAGCAGCTTCTCTTCCGACAAGGAAACCTGAGAAACAAGCCATTTCCCATATCTTGTAGAACTTACGTGCACTTGTATCGAGAATACTCATAGGCACATTCGCCCCAACATTAAATACAACCACTCCGATTTCGCCGATGTTGTTCTCAATATTTTCGAATAGCTCCTGAACTGCATCTTCGCTGCGTGCATCCACACCAAAACCACGTGCTTCATAGCCTTCATCATTAAGTGCTTTGGCTGCCTCTTTGACTAGCTCTTCACTGCGACGAACCATGCATACACTCAAACCCGTCAGGGCAAACTCTCTAGCGATCGCACTGCCAATAGCATCTCCAGCACCAACGATAAGTGCTACTTTTTTATCGCTCATGTATTAAGCAACCTTTGTAAGGCTTACATTTTGTAAGCTGTTGAATTTAATAGAATTCAATATTGTAAGGAATTCTTGGTTTTTTCTAAGCATTATTGAACTCAAATATGGGCTCTAAAGGATCAACATTATAAGCTGCAAGAAGAGAATTAACTGCACTAAATCGAGACTCAGCGCTAGCAAAATTCATGAAAAGTAAGTCATGCTTTCAT
>NZ_LWFH01001077.1:0-1798 GCF_001635725.1 Oleiphilus sp. HI0066 | reverse complement strand
CGAGCCATTCTTCGCGAGCGCGATGGCTAAATTTACAGAAACGCTTGTTTTACCAACACCTCCCTTACCGCCGGTAATCGCGAGAACACGAGGCATTGGTTTTTGAGACTTTGACTTATTCAAGTTAATGACGTTCATCGGGCTCGCTTTTCGTTGTTTCAAGCTCAAACGCGAACTAGGCAATATGGCCTATCGGTTGTGCTTTTATCGTTGTATTTCAGTAATTCTAAAGGCTTTGCGGAATCATAAAAAGGATTGACAAGCCACAAAACGCGCGAGCTTTGCTCACAATACGACCAGAAAATTCAAGCATCACATAAAAAAGAACGCGCAAACTTTTAATTTTTAAGGAATATTGTCTAAGCTTAAAAAAAAGCGATAAATCCTATTTTTTTGCGAACATGCCAGTCAATTCACAAAACATTTTAAAAGAACTTGAAGTCAGCAAACTACCTACTCTGCCTAGCATCTTGGCTGACGTATTGGATAGCTGCCAAAACCATGATTCAAGTTTTCAGTCGCTTGCAGAAATCATCGCACGTGATGCGAGCATCTCTGCACGCGTTGTGGCAATGGCCAATTCAACTTTGTATAACCGCGGCACCCCTATTCGTTCTTTAGATCGTGCTTTGCTAGTACTTGGCATCGACACCATTCGAACGATTGTAATCACGGCGTCTATCCACCAGTTTTTTTCAGGTTTAAGCCACGGAAATCATGAGTTTTTAAAAGAGTTCTGGCGACGGTCTTTGAGCTGCGCATTACTCGCCAAATCTCTCGCCATACTCACAAGCTACCCTAAACCAGAAGAAGCCTACTTGACCGGCTTATTACACAACATTGGAGAACTCGTACTCTCAAGAAACTTCAACAAAGAATATTTAACTCTGAGAGAAGAGCAGCCCGACGAAGATAAACGCTTAAAGCATGAGTTGGGTACATTCGGTATTGATCACGCAGAACTTGGTGCACAACTCGCAAACGAATGGGGGCTAAGCCCTTATGCAATCGATGCGATTCGTTATCATCACGCAAACACAGTCGACATTCTGGGCGCTCAGCATTTGGTCAAAATATTGTATACTGCAAGCGCTCTTAGCAATGATGCGCAACAGAGCATGCAGCAGAGTGTTGAAACGACGAACAGCTTATTTGAACTCAACCCATCCCTCATCTCTGAAATCTGTCGAAAAATAGATGAAGAAGTTATCCAAGTAGCTGAGAGCATGGGCGTGCAACTCGACAAACAAGATGATCAAGAAGCACATATATCTTTAGCACGAGCCATTAGAGACCAAAATCTTCAAAACATTTCTCGGGATCTTGTTTCAAAAGCCAAGACAAAAATAGAACTCGCAACCCAAATTCAGCACTCTCTGTCACTACTGCTTGGCACTCGCCAAACGGCACTATTTTGGAACGAAGACAACGAACTTGTTCTTATCGAAGACAGCTACGAAGCACCACTTTGTTTCCCTCTAAATGAGGGCAGTAGTCTTGCGGCGAAATCTGCACTGAGAAATGAAGTGCTCAGCTCAATCGATGATGACTCTGCCTTTGTTGCTGACCAACAAATTCTCCGGTTGCTCGATGCACAGCACATGCTCTGTCTTCCTCTACTCGATGGGGAGCGCATCATCGCAGTCATCGCTACAACATTGCATTCAAATAAGGAAAGACTTCATCCTAATTTCTTAAGCATTCTGATCAGCCAATTTAAGCGCCAATGCATAGATATAGAACAAGCCCACTGCGCAGAAAACACTGATTCTGAAATCAACTCATTAAACGCAAAGGT
>NZ_LWFH01001076.1:0-1053 GCF_001635725.1 Oleiphilus sp. HI0066 | reverse complement strand
AATTGTTAGCAAAGTCGAAAGTTGAAATTGAACCTTATTTTTCGGTGCACCCAGGTTGGGCCGAGCAAGAGCCTGAAATCTATTGGCAGGCTTTGGTTGATGCTTGTTCTGCGCTATGGGGTGAAATGGCAAATTTAGGTCGTAATAAGGGTGATATTGCTGGAGTGTCGGTCACGACACAGCGCGGCACCATGGTGAATCTTGATAAAGGTGGTAAGCCATTACGACCTGCCATTACTTGGCTGGATCAGCGTAATTCAAAAGCCCTCGGGCATTTGCCAAAGCTGCATGAGCTAGCATTTAAAATGGCTGGCGCTAAAGATCTTGTTGAGCGCTATCAAGCACGTGCACAGTATCTTTGGATAGCATCCAATCAACCAGACATTTGGGAAAAAACGGATAAATATCTCAATCTATCTGGCTTTCTAAACTATCGCTTGTGCGGTGACTTTGTCGATTCTCTTGCCTCGCAAGTCGCATATTTGCCTTTCGATTATAAAGGCTTGAAGTGGTCCGCAGAGAGTGATTGGCGTTATCGTTTGCTTCCTGGATTTAAACAAGAGTTATTCCCTAAGCTGTATCGCCCAGCTACGGTGATGGGGCAAGTTACCATCGATGCTCAAAATATGACGGGTATCCCTGCTGGAGTGCCACTGATTGCTTCCGCATCAGATAAAGCATGCGAGATTCTTGGTTCAGGTGGTCAGTCAGATGATGTGGCATGCATGAGTTATGGCACAACGGCCACAATCAATACAACAAGTAAAAAGTACATAGAACCTATTCGATTCATGCCTGCATATCCATCGGCAATCCCAGATCATTATTGCTCTGAAATTATGATTTTTCGCGGATTTTGGATGGTTAGTTGGTTTAAAAATGAATTTGGACTTCGTGAGCAAGCAATGGCCGAGGCGCAGAATGTTAGCCCAGAGAGTTTGTTCGATGAGCTAGTGAACGCTGTGCCGCCCGGGTCAATGGGATTGATGCTGCAACCCTATTGGACGCCGGGTGTGCGAGATCCGGGGCCTGAGGCTAAGGGGGGCATTATTG
>NZ_LWFH01001075.1:0-1405 GCF_001635725.1 Oleiphilus sp. HI0066 | reverse complement strand
AAAGAAAGGGCGCAGTAATAACCGTTGGACCAGCATCATGCTTGTATCCATCTACTTGAAATCGCTGTGCGCGCCCGCCTGGGTGGGATGTTTTGTCGACAATAGTAACGTCGCAGCCCAATGCTTTTGCTCGCAAGGCAGCGGCAATACCGCCAAAACCGGCCCCTACCACGACAACGTGTGGATTCATAGCAAATCTACCTTGTTGCGGAGCGCATTAATGAAATGCTGTAACGGCAATGCGCAATCTGACTGCGGTATGGAGCATTTCTGGTCGGCGCTGTCTAGCAAGTTTTGCATTTCATCGAGCACAGCCCTTCGAGCAGAAGCCAAAGAGGAGGGGGTAGCGTGATATTTTATGTTTACAGCATTGAGCTGATCCGTTTGACAATCTTGCTCAAAATCTACTACATCGTCATACAATTGATAAGCTAGCGCAAATTGTCCAGCCGCCGTCACTAGCGGCTGGAGCGCAGGCAATCGATTGACGTGCAGGCTGGGTAAGTAAACCGACAGTTGAATGAGTGGTGCCGCCTTATCAAACGCGATAACTCGATAATCGTCTGGGCGTACTTTACCTGCTCTACTTAAGTCAGCCGTTTGGCCTCGAATGGTTTGCTGAACCGCTTGAAAAGCTCGCGTTTGAAGCTGCAGCGAAAACGTTGAGCGAATCTCTGCTAGTAACAGGCTGGCACCCACGATCATACTATCACCGGCGCAAAGGGCTAAAGCTTTACCATACTTAACCCAAAGTGATGGCGTGTTCCGCCGAACTTTGTCTTGATCTTGAATATCATCATGAATCAGCGAGGCGTTATGTAATAGTTCGACAACCGCTGCGAATCGCATTGCGGTCTGCGAATCTATGTTGAGGGCAACCCCAGTTTGATAGCAAAGTGTTGCACGTTTGAGGCTGCCACTGCTCGCAAGATGATATTGCAACATGGCCCCGACCTGTTGACCACTGCTCGCGCAGGAATCGAGCATGATCCGCTTCAACGCTGGTTCAAGGGCAGAGCTTCGCAACGACGCTCTGTTCGGGACCTCAAAATTCACTGGCTGCATCGTATAAGCGGCGTGCTTTTTTTAGAATGCACACCCTATAAACATTTAAGCTTCAGATGTTTGCGTCGCAGCTGCCCAGATTACTACACCAAACGCAATTTTATTTACAAAATCGGCTAAGTTGTAAATTAAGTTCAGTGCTCCAGAGTCGACGCCTCCTGCCATGTAGCCTAAGACGTACCCGATCGGGTAAATAGACCACCCCACCGTGACAATCAATCTGAGTGCTGAGAATGCCTTCTGACTTGCCGCATTACCGCTACTGCTGTTTATCTTGCTCGCTTGTCCAAAGAAAATTTCATAGACAATATATAACCACCCGATCATACCCACAACAAAG
>NZ_LWFH01001074.1:0-990 GCF_001635725.1 Oleiphilus sp. HI0066 | reverse complement strand
TTTTGAAAGCGTGCTGAACGTTGTTTCTCGAAATAATCGTCTTGTCGCGGCAGGCGCCATTGATAATGGTGCTGGACGCCAAGTAATGAAAGTCTCGGGCGTCATCGAAGATCTCGATGACATAATGTCGATGCCCATTAAAGTTGAAGCCGGCACCGTTGTGCCATTCCGCGATGTCGCAAGCATCAAAAGAACCTTCAAAGACCCTAACGGTTTCGCCAGAGTAAATGGTAAGCAAGCACTCACTCTTGAGGTTAAAAAACGCCTCGGCGCAAACATTATTGCTGTTACCGAAGAGATAAAAGCCATTATTGCCGAGAAGGAACAATACTGGCCCGAAACGCTCGAGTACAACGTCATTCTTGACAAGTCTAAAGATATCATCACGATGCTCGAAGACCTTCAAAACAACGTCATTAGTGCCATCATCATGGTGATGATCGTTATTGTTGGCGCACTCGGCTTACGCTCATCAATTCTAGTTGGCCTTGCTATTCCAGCCTCCTTCCTGAGTAGTATTCTGATCATTAATTTTATGGGGCTTACGCTTAATATTGTTGTGCTCTTTAGCTTGATCTTGGTAGTGGGGATGCTAGTCGATGGCGCCATCGTTGTTACGGAATTAGCGTCTCGAAATCAAGAAGCAGGCTTAAGTTCAGACAAAGCATTCTCTAAAGCTTCGCGTCGAATGGCATGGCCCATTATTGCGTCAACAGCAACGACTTTAGCAGTGTTTCTACCTTTGATCGCTTGGCCTGGCGTGGTGGGCGAATTCATGAAATTCTTACCCATTACGGTCATTATTTGTTTGTGTGCGTCTCTCGTGGTCGCCCTACTCTTCTTGCCAGTTCTTGGTGCTTCACTTGGTGGCAGCAAAATAAAAAGCGAAGAAGCACAATCTGATAATCGCTTCACCTTGGCTTATTCAAAAGTCCTAAGAGCACTACTTAAAAGACCGCTCTTAACGCTGTTAGGTAATATCTCTATCGT
>NZ_LWFH01001073.1:0-854 GCF_001635725.1 Oleiphilus sp. HI0066 | reverse complement strand
ACGAAGACTAGTCACGTCACCAATTTTTGGGTGGCCTTCGAAGGCTTCCAAAAAGTCTGCTTCGCCCATGTTTGCCCAAACGTCTTTCGCCGCTTGATGACACGCTTCGATCGATGCGAAAGGACGTGCTTCAACCATGCCTGCTACCCAGCGTGAGCTGGTGCAGCAGTTTGTGAATGCGAAAGTTGCGTCTTCTGCGTTCAACGCGTTTAGTGCGTCGATTGTGTAAGTTAAATCTGCCATGTTCGTATCAGTCCCTTACTTCGCTTCTGGGTAGCCCCAGAGACGTAAGCGACTGATGCCACCATCTGGGTACATTTTGATGCGAATGTGCGTGAAGTTTGTTTCAGTGTTTTGAACTTCTGCAGTGAAGGTGTGCTCACGGTCTGCGTGAAGCACTGTGCGCGGCATGATTTCAGTCCACTCGATTTGGCTCGCTTCTTTACGACCAGCCGTCAATGCGTCTTGATGTGCATCTTGCTCAAGCATGTCAACGTCAGCAGATTGTTCTGCAGTCAGTACAGCGCCTTCTAGTGAGAAACCGTTAGGGTAGTTGCCTTTAAAGTGGCAAGTGTCTACCAAGATCTTGTTGATGCTGCCTTTTGTCGCAAGCTGAAGAACCAACCAGTCATTGTTGCGATCAACAGTCTCATCGCCAACAGTACGACGACGCTTAGTTTCCCAACCGTCACCCATGTTTACGCCACGCTCTGGCATCACAAGGTTTTGCATGTGGCTGAAGAACATGTCTGAACATACAAGAGGGCGTGCGCCATTTTTGATGTATGCATGGTCTACTGGCCCGTTTGGTAGGAAGTGTGCAGGATCAACAACGACGTCACCGTATACACGCA
>NZ_LWFH01001072.1:0-1712 GCF_001635725.1 Oleiphilus sp. HI0066 | reverse complement strand
AAGGGTGCAGTGAATGTAATCACTTAGGCTATCAAGGACGATTAGGTGTTTACGAGATTATCGAGATCGATAATCAGATGCGTAGCTTGATCCACGATCGTGCAAGTGAGAAAGAACTAGAAGCCTGCGCTCGAGAAAAATCCCCTGCAATTTTTGATGATGGGGCAAGGAAAATCTTAGATGGTGTGACGACTGTTGAAGAAGTCTTACGTGTCACACACAAAGGTTAGTTATGGCAGCCTTTGAATATGTCGCTCTTGATGAGCGTGGTAAAAAACAGAAAGGCGTTATAGAAGCGGATTCCGCGCGTCAGGTGCGTCAGTCTCTTCGAGATAAAGGATGGATGCCGCTCGAGGCGAATCAAGCGGCTGAACAAAAACAGTCTAAAAGTCTTCTAGCGCGTAAGCCAAGTTTGAGCGTACGCGATCTTGCTTTAGTTACTCGCCAAATCGCCACATTAGTTCAAAGCGGGATCCCTATCGAAGAAACGCTCAGTGCCGTGGCCTCTCAAAGTGAGAAACCTAATATTCGCAGTATGATTTTGGCGATTCGATCGAAGGTTTTAGAAGGTTTTACCTTGGCAGATAGCTTGGCGGAATACCCCGCGGCTTTCCCTAAGTTATATCGATCAACTGTTGCAGCTGGCGAAACTGCCGGGCATTTAGATTTAGTGTTGAATCGACTCGCTGATTATACCGAAGGACGTCAGGCTGCGCGTCAGAAAATCCAATTAGCAGCTATTTACCCAGTGATATTGTCGATCGTTGCAATTTCTATTGTTGTGTTCTTGTTGACCTATGTGGTGCCTGACATCATTGAGGTATTTATCAATAATGGGCAGGCTCTCCCTCCTTTGACGCAAGCTTTACTGAGCGTTAGCGACTTTTTAGCAGAATGGGGTGGATTACTAGCTGCATTGTTGGTGATCGCTTTTATTGGTTTCCAGTATATGTTGAAACGGCCCAGCTTTAGATTTCAGTGGCACCGACAATTGCTTGTTTGGCCATTTATTAAGAAATTGAGTCGGGGAACAAATACTGCTCAGTTTGCAAGTACCTTGAGTATTTTAACTAGCTCTGGCGTGCCGCTAGTTGAAGCGATGAAAATTAGTTCAGAGGTTCTCAGTAACGACTGTCTTAAAGCGTCATTACAAGACTCCGCGAAACAAGTCAGTGAAGGTGCGAGTCTGCACAAAGCGCTAGAGAATACGGGATATTTCCCACCGATGATGGTTCATATGATTGCTAGCGGTGAGTCTAGCGGCGAACTGGATCAGATGTTAGAGCGAACTGCGAGCCATCAAGAGAGTGATTTGGCCGCACTAATTGAAACGATTGTCGGTTTGTTCGAGCCCTTAATGCTCTTATTAATGGGGGGCGTGGTATTAATTATCGTCCTCGCGATTATGTTGCCAATCCTTGGAATGAGTAACTTGGTTGGCTAAAAAAAACTAATGAAGAAAGGTGTTATTCAATGAGTGTCCACGGTAAAAAACAACATGGTTTTACCTTGATTGAAATCATGGTTGTGATGGTTATTTTGGGTCTTTTAGTGGCAGTGGTAGCGCCAAATATACTTGGACGCGGGGAAGAAGCGAGAATTGGCGTTGCTAAAACGCAGTTGCGTAACGTTTCGTCTGCTCTGGATTTATATAAGCTCGATAATTTCAATTACCCTAGCACTGAGCAAGGTTTAGAGGCTTTGGTTAATAA
>NZ_LWFH01001071.1:0-1874 GCF_001635725.1 Oleiphilus sp. HI0066 | reverse complement strand
AGCGCTAACTCCGGCTGTTTTCAAAGAGAAAGTCGAAGCTGAATGGGCTTTCCTGAAAGACTCAGAAAACCAGCTGACAGAGCAAGAAATTTCACGTGTAAAAGCATTCTTTACTGCACCAGCTTATGAGAATCTTGAGCGCAACTGCGCTGAGTTTGTCGCTGCGCAAGAAGAATCAAAAGGCTTTGCGAACTGGATAAAACGCTGCACAAACGATCACAAAGTTGATGGCTACCGCATCGTTACGCTTACGCTCAAGAAAACAGGCATTCCACCGGGTGATGCTACAGATCGCCAAGTTGATATTGTTGCTGATCTAGCTGACCGCTACAGCTTCGGAGAAGTGCGTGTAACCCATGATCAAAACCTCGTTCTTGCTGACGTTCGTGAAGATCAATTACATGCTCTTTGGAAAGAAACACAAGCCGTCGGTTTCGCGACACCAAACCTTGGCATGTTAACCGATATGATTTGCTGCCCTGGTGGTGATTTCTGTGGCCTAGCCAACGCAAAATCTATCCCGGTTGCCGAGCAAATTCAGCTTACTTTCGACAACATGGATTACTTGTATGACCTAGGAGAGATCGATCTAAACATCTCTGGCTGTATGAATGCTTGTGGTCACCATCACGTTGGTAACATCGGAGTACTAGGTGTAGATAAGCGAGGCCAAGAGTTCTACCAAGTGTCCCTAGGTGGTGATTCAGGTCGAGATGCCTCCATCGGCAAGATCCTTGGCCCATCGTTCGCGCGCGCAGACATGCCGAATGTTATCACCAAGTTGATTGATGTTTTTGTTGAGAATCGCAGCGAAGATGAACTTTTCATCGACACTTATCGCCGTATTGGCATGGACCCATTCAAGGAGCGCGTATATGCCAAAGCTGATTAATCTTACCGGCGATCAAGCAAATACTTTTGAGTTGCTTGCAAAAGACTACGAAGGTGACGTAAAAGCAAACNCCATCGTACCGATGGCGTTTTTTATGGCGAACCAAGAAGCTGTTCTTAATGCTGGAAACGTGGGCATCTGGATCGACAGTGAAGAGCAACCAGAAGAGCTACCCGAAACAGCGAAAACTTTGCCAGTTATCGCGATTAACTTTCCTAAATTTATGGATGGTCGTGGCTATTCAATTGCACGTTATGCTCGCGAGCGTTTGAACTTTGAAGGCGAACTTCGCGCAATCGGTGACGTACTGCTGGACCAGTTGTCATACCTTAAGCGTTGCGGTTTTAATGCCTTTGATATGCGTGACGATGTCGATACAGAGCTCGCGCTATCTTCTCTTGGCGAATTTACAGAAGCTTATCAAGCGTCTAATGAGCAACCTACGCCTTTGTTTAGACGTCGTTAGTCTTTGTTGCTCAGCACAAAAAAGCCGACTATCTGAGTCGGCTTTTTTGTTTTCTGGCAAACCTTACAAGCGTCCTTCGCCACTCTCCAACACCTCATTCAAAGGTTTTAGCTGCTCTTCAAATGGCTTCGATGCTTTTACTGCATCTTTATAAATTGGCTGCCTAACCTGCGCTACAGAAGCGGTGCGTACTGCGCGCTTGTTCTTATGGAACATTAAGCAGTCTGTCTCCATTTCAAGCCCACAATACTCGAGTAGACGCGCAATCTCCTGCTCAGAATTAGCAATCATATTTTCATAGTTTGCCTCATAAATTCGCTTAGGAAACAGAGACGTACTCAACTCCATATGCTGCTTATAGAGGTTGTAATACATACCAAGCTCGCGTAAATCATTTGTGTAGCCATGATTCCCACTAAAGTTTTGTTTATAGATAGAGAAACATGTTTCACTCGCATTACGCGTACAATGTATGATCTTCGCCTCTGGCAACACTGCTGCAATAAAAGCACTCAT
>NZ_LWFH01001070.1:0-1998 GCF_001635725.1 Oleiphilus sp. HI0066 | reverse complement strand
AACGTTATGTGCAGCATGCCTTGGCAAATCGTCAACATGAAACCTTCGCTGTTCTGTATCTTAATAATCAGCATGCAATTCTGGATATGGAAGAGCTGTTTCAGGGTACGATTGATGCTGCATCCGTATATCCGCGTGAAGTAGTTCGCCATGTACTTAACAAAGGTGCTGCAGCCGTCATTCTTTGTCATAACCATCCCTCTGGATCGACGCAAGCAAGCCAAGCTGACATCCAGATTACACGACGATTGCAGTCGGCATTGGAGTTGATCGATGTGCGGGTGCTGGATCATTTAATCGTCGCAGGTAGTCATGTGGTCAGTTTTACCGAACAGGGCTTGATGTAGACCTTGGTCCAATGCTAGACCAAGGTCTAATAGTTGTTTTGCGTAGTATTGCCAAAAATTCGCTTAGGAAAAATTATGCGCCATATAGTACGTAAAATTGGTGTGAGTGAATTCGATAATTAAGGCGACACCTTCACCTTAAACGCAGCGACTGTGGTCGATCCGCCAATTGAAGGGCGTTAAATTGTGCAGTAGGGCACCCTCAAACCCTAGCCGTTCAAAACACGCCTGGACTATTCTTGAGTTTCAAGTGTGTGCGTTTTAAAGGAAGTGTTAATGTATTAAATTCATATTGCGGGATGATCATCCTTGTTTGGAAATGCTCGGTTAGGGTTATTGAATACGCACTTGCCTGATCTTTGCATTAGTGAATCTTCTGATCTTGATTGCACGCTTAAAGTGCTCGAACAAAACCCTGACAATGATTTGTTGTTGCTCGATCTACATATGTCAGGCAGTCAGGACTCATTTGGTCTGGTGACTGTACCCGAAAAATTCCCAACTGTGCCTTTAACGATCATTTCAGCACGAGAAAATGTTGAGACTATTAGCCGTTGTATTGCTCACGGCTCAATTGGCTTTATTCCAAAGTCCTGCTCTCCGAGTATGATTAAAGATGCCATTGACCATGTGATTGATGGTGAATCTTAGGTGCAGTCTTTTGTGCGCCAAAACTTACGTCGAATCGATAATGAAGAACGTGACTCAGCAACGCAGGTCGCTGTCTTGACGCCCCAGCAGTATCATGTGCTTTGTTTCTTATGAGAAGGTTGGCTGAACAAACGGATAGCTTATGAAATTGGCGTGACAGAAGTTATGGTAAAAGCCCATATCACTGCTATTTTTAAGAAGTTGGGGGGTTAATCGTACGCAGGCTGTGATTACTTGATCTAAGAAGTCACTTTATGATCCTGCGACGGAGGCTGTTTAATCCTCTGTTTTAACATGTTGTTTTTGAGACTAATTAGGGCAATTACCCTAATTAATGGCTTTTGTCTTTACATTTCAGAAACATACGTCAAAATCGCCAACCCTTTTTATTGTTAAAGCGAGTAAGGTTATGGACGATATGCATCACTTTGTTATTGTGGGTGGTGGCGCTGGCGGACTAGAGCTTGCGACAAAACTCGGCAATAAATTAGGCAAGAAGAACAAAGCTCGTATTACGCTCGTTGATGCGGCCTTAACGCATGTCTGGAAGCCTTTGTTGCACGAGGTTGCTGCCGGCTCTCTCAATTCAGATGCCGCGCAAGTCGATTTTCGTGTGCATGCGCAACAGCATTATTTTGAATTCCAGCCCGGACGCTTAACTGGACTCGACCGTTCCCAAAAAACGATTACCTTAGCGCCTATAAATAATCGCAAAGGTGAAGAGGTTGTTGCTGCGCGCCGTGTGCCATACGACACATTGGTGATTGCTGTGGGCAGTACGACGAATGATTTTGGAACCAAAGGTGCCGAAGAGCATTGCCAGTTTCTCGATAGCCAGCTACAAGCGCGCCGTTTTCATCAGAGTCTGTTAAATCGTTATTTGCAAGCAGAGCATGCGCCCGAAGGTGAGAGAGATATTCATGTTGCGATCATTGGTGGGGGCGCGACCGGCGTCGAGTTGGCAGCTGAATTACGCTATGCTTCGCAGCAACTAGAGTCT
>NZ_LWFH01001069.1:0-616 GCF_001635725.1 Oleiphilus sp. HI0066 | reverse complement strand
AATGCTGCCGTCGGAGGATTGAATTTTCCATTGCCCCATTTTGTTATCACGATCATAGAAAAACTGTGTTTGAGGGAGTGCAATACAACGTGTTCCGATCCAGATGCAGTTTTCAGAGAAACCGCTCTCATTGACTCCCCAGCTGATATTCAAACCGAGAGCAGGACGACTGTTTGTTGGTGGTAAGCTAAAGCATGCCCAATTCCAGAATGTGTCTCGGCGCATATAGCCAGCAGAAAAATCGTGGTGCCCATAGCAGTCCAGTTCGCTCAAGTCGAACTCACCAAGCTCACATTTAAGTGTTCCTAGAACGGGAAGTGATGCGGTTTTTTGTGCATAAACCCAACCATTCACCGCACAAGGTGTGCATACTGATTGTGTTTGATAGTCCTTAGGTTCATGCATCCAGGCTTCAATATTAAGCTCGTTACCAAAGGAAATCCCTAAGTGCTTTCTGCGCTCTCCGTTCTCATTCAATGCATACACTTGAGATGCGTGATTCTTTCCTGATTTAAAGGTGCTTTGGTCGTTGTCTGTTCTGCAAGCCATGTTCAGCCCCGCAGCAAGCGGTGACTTGAATTGCCATGTCAGCATTTTTTTATCCGAAGGACGAAAG
>NZ_LWFH01001068.1:0-1788 GCF_001635725.1 Oleiphilus sp. HI0066 | reverse complement strand
CATTGATACGGCTTGCAGTAGACGGTCACCCATTGCATGGCCGAGCGAGTCATTAATCACTTTGAATCGATCAAGATCGAGGAACATGACCGCTACTTGGTTGTCATTGCGTTTGGCTTGCGCCATGGCAAGGTTGAGTCGATCTTTAAATAGTGAGCGATTTGGTAAGCGTGTTAGCAGGTCATGATATGCCTGAAAGTTAATAAATTCTTCGGCTTCTTTTCTTTCTGTTATGTCGCGCGCCGTGCCATAAGTGCCGACAACCTGCAGAGACTCTTCGCCATTGATTTTCACTTTTCTCTCAATAGGGAAGAAGGTAATTTCAAAGTGACGTGAAGCGTGCTCGTTCTTTTTCACTTTCAGGCGAAGTTCAGAACTCCAAGCGCCATCTCTTTTTTTGCCGTGTTCCGTGAAGATGTAGTTGGCTCGGTCGATATCTTCGGCTTCAATAATAGTTTCGTAGCTTTTGCCCAATAAATCCTGTTTGCTGTAGCCAAGCAGTGTTTCAACTTTGCGGTTAAGGAAGGTGAAACGACCTTGGCGATCAAGCATAAATACAACGTCAGGTGAGCTATTGACGATGTAACGATGCAATTCTTCTGACTTTTGCAAGCGTGCCTGCATTTGGTGGTGGGCTTTCTCAAGCATAACTTTTTGCAGGCAATTTCGTGTTGTATTGATCAGTTCTGCAGAATCGTAAGGCTTGCGGAGGTAGTCATATGCGCCGCGGCGGAGGGCTTTACTGACGGCTGTGAATGACGATTCGCCACTAACGACGATAATGGCTGGATCCATGTTGTTTTCAGCAACAAAATCCATGACCTGATGACCGTCAATGTCGGGCATGTTTAAGTCGAGCAACACTAAGTCGAAGCTATCTTGTTTCAAGGCTTCGCATGCATTTAAGCCGCCCAAGGCTGTCGTGACATCAAAGCCTTGTGCAACGAGGAGTGCCTCCAAGCTTGTTAGCAGACGATACTCATCATCTACTACAAGTATTTTTGCCTGTTCAATATCCAGGTTTGCCACCTGTTTCGACTTTATGATTTTCATTCTAGTTGTTAACCGCTCGCACTATAGTAGTTTGTAAAGTGGAACTATCCAGTTCTACCGCTTCCTATTTAAGCGGTTTGAATTTATTTATTGCTCTGGTAGCAATATTTGAAACTGGGTGCCCTTGCCATCACTTCTACATGTGATTGTTCCTCGCGCTTCCGTTACGAGGTTTTTCGTAATGCTCAACCCTAAACCTGAGTGGCCTGCTCCTTTGGTAGTCGAAACTGGCGTAAATAAGTTCTTTTGTATTTCTTCTGGAATACCTGGACCATTGTCAGTGATTTTTATTTCACAAAAGCTATGGCCGTTGACGTTGATGCTGCTTTTTGTAGCAGCACTGATTTTACCACCCTCAGGCATTGCTTCGACGGCATTCTTCATAAGGTTAGTTAATATTTGCCGCAGACTGCCAGGGCTGATGTCGACTGGGCGTAGGCTACTATCTGGCAGGTATTCGCTGTCGATACTCTTGGCCAAGAATAGTGAACTTTTGTACAGGGTTAGAAGGTTTTTGATTTCTAAGTTGATGTCGGCGTCGCCTTCATCGTGCGTAATATCTTGCTGCAGATCCCTTAATCGAAAGATTATCTGGCTTGCGCGCTCTAGCTCTTCTTTAAGAACTTGTAGTTCTTCTTGTACTTCGTCTTCTTCGCTGAGTTTCAGGGAAAGGCTGCTCAAATAGTTATTGATGATGCTAAGAGGGTTGTTCGCCTCATGTGCAATCTCGCGAAC
>NZ_LWFH01001067.1:0-599 GCF_001635725.1 Oleiphilus sp. HI0066 | reverse complement strand
GTTTGATTTTCTTCAAGATCGTTTCAAGAAGTACATCTTGCTTATCGTTGTATCCCGCTATTTTGAGCGTAACACCTCTAAGGTGCTTGTATAGGTCGTAGCTCAAACCAGCAAGATAAGCGGGATAAGAAAATTCCACGAGTTTATCTGTTAGCATCGAAACGAGTAACTGCGTCATAACCAAGTGTTCGACAGTATCGACCGCATGAGGAGAGCGAATGCTGACAAAGAATGTTGATTTTGGTGTTCCGAATTCTGTGTCAGTCGCGTGCCATAATTCCATTCCTTTAGGTGCCGAGAGCAGCACTGGAATCGGGTTGTTTTCTGCTTTGCTGAGCTCGGTGTTGCTCGGGATGAAGTTGTTTGGCTCAGGCAAGGCTAAGTCTTTGCTAGCTTCCGCCTTTTTAAGTTGATTTACCAAGCTCACAGATAGGCTTTTAACCGAGTAGGGCGCCTTAAACCATTGTGTTTCTTGATCGGTTTCTAGATCTTTTGCTTTTACGCTAACTAAAAGATTGTCGGATGTAAGCAGGTGTAGGTAATCGCTAATTAATTCCTTATCAAACTTGTTTAGCTTGTAGGGCGCGCTGAGAATATCC
>NZ_LWFH01001066.1:0-1594 GCF_001635725.1 Oleiphilus sp. HI0066 | reverse complement strand
CATCGGTGCAACATCGCTCGTATCAGCCTGCTGAAGCTGATCAACTAAACCCAAGATGTTATTAATATCGCCGCTTAATTTTTCCACTTTGTCATCTTCAATTTGAAGACGAGAGAGGCGCGCGATTTTTTGAATGTCATCAGGACTAATCGACATGTTTTAAACCTTAATTTATAAGTCTCGGCTCAGAAGCTTGCCTTAGAAGCTAGAACGCGAGGAGTTAAGAGATTTATAGTGCGTGAATTATGCTGTGAAGCATTTAGCCGAGCATCATACCACTTAGCTATAAAAAGTGGATATGCTCTCGAATCGAATAAGGAATGAATTTGCATAGAAATGCAAACTTTCGCACTAAGGACATAAATGTATGGGTGAAAAATGATCAAATGTTTAGCGGGAATCTTACGGAGCAATGGCTGAACGTTATCTTGTTTGCAATAAGGTCTAAATGAAGCTTTTGTTTCTTGCTCTAGTACCGCGCCATTGTTAAAGTTACGCGATAATTATATTCATAAATTCTTCAGGTTGAATTCCTTCCATGCTTAAGAAACTACGAGGCATGTTTTCAAGTGATCTGTCGATCGATTTGGGGACTGCAAATACACTTATTTATGTGCGCGAACGCGGCATAGTTTTAGATGAACCTTCTGTTGTCGCGATTAGAAATTCGGGCGCTCAAAAAAGTGTTGCTGCGGTGGGTGCCGAAGCAAAACGAATGCTTGGTCGTACCCCCGGAAACATCACTGCAATTCGTCCGTTAAAGGATGGTGTGATTGCAGATTTCGTAGTAACTGAAAAAATGCTTCAGCATTTTATTCATAAGGTTCACGAGAATAGTTTTATTACGCCGAGTCCTCGCGTGTTGGTCTGTGTACCAAGTCGTTCTACAAAAGTTGAACAAAAAGCGATTCGTGAATCTGCATTAGGTGCCGGTGCACGTGAAGTGTATTTGATCGAAGAGCCTATGGCTGCAGCGATTGGTGCAGGATTACCTGTGGAAGAGGCGAGTGGTTCGATGGTCGTTGATATCGGTGGTGGTACAACTGAAATCGCGATTATCTCATTGAACGGTATCGTCTATGCAGATTCAGTTAAAGTCGGTGGCGACCGCTTTGACGAAAATATTGTGACTTATGTGCGTCGCAACTACGGTAGTTTAATTGGTGATGCGACAGCAGAGCGTATTAAACAAGAGATTGGTTGTGCTTACGAAGGCTTGGAAATTCGTGAAATCGACGTGCGTGGACGTAACCTAGCTGAAGGTGTTCCTCGTGGATTTACTTTAAATAGCGACGAAATCTTAGAAGCGTTACAAGAATCTCTAGCTGCAATTGTTCAAGCTGTGAAAGGCGCGCTTGAGCAATCTCCACCAGAGCTTGCTTCAGACATTGCTGAACGAGGAATCGTACTAACTGGCGGTGGTTCACTACTTCGCGGTCTTGATCGTTTGTTAAGCGAAGAGACTGGCTTACCAGTTATTGTTGCTGAAGATCCGTTGACATGTGTTGCTCGTGGCGGCGGTAAAGCGCTTGAGCTTATCGATACAAACGGCGCAGATGGTATTTTTGCTGTCGAATAAGCAAGCTACCTAAAT
>NZ_LWFH01001065.1:0-1759 GCF_001635725.1 Oleiphilus sp. HI0066 | reverse complement strand
CCGGTCAGTTGCCAAAATTTGCAGAAGATTTATTTAAGCTCCATGCAGATAGAGAGTTTTATCTGATTCCTACTGCAGAGGTTCCTGCGACAAATATTGTTCGTAATGAAATTGTTGAAGAAGCTGAGCTACCATTACAATTCGTGTGTCATACACCTTGTTTCAGAAGTGAAGCAGGTTCTTATGGGCGTGATGTGCGAGGTATGATCCGTCAGCATCAATTCGATAAAGTTGAACTCGTTCAGGTAGTAAAACCAGAAGATTCTGACGCCGCGCTTGAAACCTTAACGTCGCATGCCGAAGGTATTCTTCAGGCTTTGGAGCTTCCTTATAGAAAAGTGATGCTTTGTGGTGGTGATTTAGGTTTCTCAGCGGTAAAAACCTATGACTTGGAGGTTTGGTTACCAGGTCAGCAGGCTTATCGTGAAATCTCGTCATGTAGCAACACGCGTGACTTCCAAGCTCGTCGCATGCAAGCGCGTTACCGTGACCAAGCTAGCGGGAAGCCGGCATTGGTGCATACCCTGAATGGATCAGGTTTAGCGGTAGGTCGTACCATGATTGCGGTACTTGAAAACTATCAGCAAGAAGATGGTTCGATTAAAGTGCCAGAAGCACTTAAATCATACATGGGTAATATCGACGTTATTCGCTAAGAGACGCTCTTATGAACTGGCTTCCGTTGTATTTTAAGCCGCAAGGGCAGTCAGTTCTTGTCTTTGGTAGTGGTGACGTTGCGACTAGAAAAGTTCGATTTCTACAACGAACAGAATTTCCGATTACCGTAATTAGTATTGATGAGACTGCTAAGGATAGGTTTACTGAGTTTGAATCGGTGGATGTTATTCATAGTACAGGCCTTGATTCTCTTAGCTCTCAATTGTTTGAAAACGTTATTTTTGCAGTTGCGGCATCTGAAGATCATAGCGCTGACGTCTTTTTTGCTCAGCAGGCTCGCCAAGCTGGTATCCCAGTTCATGTGGCACATTCCATAGACGATAGTGATTTTTTGCTTCCTGCTGTAATTGATCGAGGCCCGATATCGGTCGCGGTATCGAGTGCAGGTCAGCATCCTACCTTAACTCGCCTTGTTCGTAATCGTATCGAATCCGTATTGCCGGCAAGGCTCGAAGCTTTGGCTGAGCTAGCATTACGCTATAAAGATAAGGTACGAGAAAAGCTCTCAACTAATAATGCCCGTCGTGCTTTTTGGGAGCGTCAGCTAGAAGGTCGTGTTGCAGATCTTGTATACAGTGGACGTGATGAAGACGCGGAGCGTTTGTTACTAGAGAGCTTAGATAGCATAGCGAGTTCCACGCAGGGCGTTGGAGAAGTTTATCTCGTTGGTGCAGGGCCTGGTGATCCTGATTTACTTAGCTTTAGAGCATTGCGGTTGATTAGACAGGCAGACGTCGTGTTATTTGATCGTCTTGTGTCGCCCCAAATACTCAACCTAGTTCGCCAAGACGCGGATATGATAGATGTCGGTAAGCGGCGTTCTCATCATACGATGCAACAGGAAAGTATCAACGAATTGCTAGCTAAACTCGCCAAACAAGGTAAACGTGTTCTTCGCTTAAAAGGCGGAGACCCCTTTATATTTGGGCGAGGTGGGGAAGAGATCGAAACGCTCTCAGAGCATGGCGTTCCATTTCAAGTTGTTCCGGGTATTACTGCAGCTGCAGGGTGTGCGAGCTATTCGGGAATTCCATTGACGCATCGAGATCATGCTCAATCTGTGCGTTTTGTGACTGGGCAT
>NZ_LWFH01001064.1:0-1044 GCF_001635725.1 Oleiphilus sp. HI0066 | reverse complement strand
TAAGCATGCACACACTTATATGATGTGTGAGGCGAATGTCAGTGCTTGTGGTTTGGCATTTCCATATCATACTGATTTCAGCAAAGCGCAAATGTTGAGTTTGCATATCAAACTCTTTCCTTCTGAAGAAGTTGTACAAGCTTTGGCGATGGTGGTTGGTTGTGAACGTCGCGATGCGTTTTCCGCGGAATTGTCGGACTATGAAAAGCAGCAACTCAAGGATCGACCATATTGGGTGCGTGTAAATTTTGAAGAGATTTCGGAGGTTGAGCAAGAGCTGCTTGCGCAACATGTAATTCAAAAGCAGGCCAGCAAGTTGTCGACCCGTGTGAAGTTAAAAGAAGAATAGTTTTTTAAATTGTGGCTTTGAGTTAGCCAAATTAAAGGCTTATCATCCTTGCTTTTGCAATACTGAGAGAATTCCCTTCATGGTCCTGTTTTGGCCTATTCAACAACAGCTTGATTGCATTAGTTCAAGCGGACGTATCCTCGGAAAAATCGGATTCGACATTCAAAAAGACGATTATATTTTTGTACCAGAGGATGTGTCACTTTCCTTAACTGGCGAAGAGCAAGCTAAGATCGATGAACGTTTAGCGGGTCTTAGATCAGGTTTATACCTCATTCCCATGCAAGATGACGATTAACTTGGTTTCTCATAATCGCTTTTAGTTTGAATTCTCCTATGTCACTAGATTTGTTGTGCCGTTATCACAACGATGCGGTCTATGCTTGCTTTCTCCCATCCTTTGATCAATCGATACCAACATTCGACATTGGTTCGCAACATTTCATATGCTTTATTGGTGGCGATTTTCGTCCAATTTCGGATGGAAAATTGGCGCGTTTAGCGTCAGATCTCTTAGCGCAAGGTGCATGTTATTTTGTGTGTTGGGGGAGTGATAGTGAACGCTTCCATGATTTGATCGAAGATATGCTACTTGGCGATGTTGCAAGATCGGCCGAAGAGGCCATTGTTATGAACTCTTGGCATGTATATTCTGATTTAAGTGAGGCCTTGTTGTTCTTTTTATGCCATGCAAG
>NZ_LWFH01001063.1:0-1482 GCF_001635725.1 Oleiphilus sp. HI0066 | reverse complement strand
TGTCTGTTTTTGGCAGATATTCTGCACTAACAAATCCTGTGTACTCATTCTGGTCTAGAAAATTGAATGCTTTTTCAAAATCAATGTCGCCAGTGCCTGGTTCGTGTCGGCCAGTGCTGTCGGCAAATTGTACGTGTTGAATGTGTGGCCAGATAGATTTCAAACTTCTTTCTAAATCGCCGTGCATGATGTGCATATGATAGAGGTCGAATTGAAAGTAAACGTTTGTGTGTTGAACTTGATCAATTAATGACTGGCTCTTTTCGAGGGTATCGAGGTAGAAACCAGGCATATCGACTTTAGAGTTAATTGCTTCGACTAGTAGTTTTATTCCGGCTGATTCGAGCGCACTTGCTGCGTAGTGAATATTTTCCAGCCAGCATGATTCAGCTTCTTCTTCACTCAAATCGTTTGGTTTTAAGCCTGACAGGCAATTGAGTTGTTTGACGTTTAATTGTTCGGCGTAATGAATGGCTTGATCAACATCTCGTCGAAATTCGTCTTTACGATCAGGTAGGCATGCGATGCCTCGCTCCCCTTTTGACCAGTCGCCGGGAGGCAAGTTGAACAAGACTTGTTCTAGATTGTTATCTTGCAATCTTGAGACAAGATCTTGAGCGGAATAATCATAAGGAAACAAATACTCTATGTAGCGAAAGCCATTGTCTTTCGCTGCTTTAAAACGATCAAGAAAGTCATGTTCTTGAAATAGCATGGTGATATTGGCCGCGAATTTAGGCATTTTCTTTGTTCTCAGCAAAGTGCGATGTATTGTTGAGGCGTTCGAGTTCTACCATTAATCCGCTATGGTCGATGTTCTCTTTGCCATGAGCGATTAGCGACAGATAGCCGTCATGCGTGCGTTGTGACAGGGGTAGGGTCAAACCTTGTAATCGAGCTTCATCGAGTATGGTGCGCATGTCTTTTAATTGAACACGGCTACGCGCCCCAGGTTCATAATTGCCATCAATGATTCGTTGACCGTGTAATTCTAATATGCGGCTAGCAGCGAAACCGCCACCCAAAGCCTTACGAACTGCCACAGGGTCTGCTCCACCCTCTGCAGCAAGCAATAAAGCTTCTGAGACTGCTCCAATCGTAATACCTACAATAGCTTGATTAGCCAGTTTAGCGACTTGTCCCGTACCATGCGGGCCGATGTGTGTGGCGGAACCCATTGCATTGAAAATAGGGAGAGCTTTATCGAAGTCATTTTTATTTCCGCCGGCCATAATCGACAGAGTCGCTTGTTCAGCACCTACGGTACCTCCAGACACTGGGGCATCTAAATACGAAATACCATAATTCTTAAGTAGCTGAGCATGTGCACGCGCTTGTTCCGGCGGTATTGAACTCATATCAACGACCATGCTTCCAGACTTTATCGCCTGAAGAACATCGCCTTGCATGAGTGTTTGCTCAACGATATCTCCGGTCTCTAGCATAGTGATGATAATGTCTGCGTGAGCAACTGCCTCGCTG
>NZ_LWFH01001062.1:0-1521 GCF_001635725.1 Oleiphilus sp. HI0066 | reverse complement strand
TCATCCAGAATGGCCCGCCCTTCAGGATTCGAACCTGAGACCTATCCCTTAGGAGGGGATTGCTCTATCCAGCTGAGCTAAGGGCGGAATAGCTGAGATAATACAACAATCGCCTTACTGGAAAAGTTAAACGAGTGAAAGGTCGTTCATTAGAACTGCAACAGTTAAGGCTCGGTAATTAGTCTTCGCTAACATACTTAGGTAAAGAAATTCTAAATGTCGTACCTACGTCAACTTCACTAGAAACATCGATCTTACCTCCAAATCCTTTGATAATTTCATAGCTGATTGACATACCAAGACCCGTACCTTGGCCAACGGGTTTCGTTGTAAAAAACGGGTCAAAAATCTTTTTAATATTGCCTTTTGATATTCCGCAACCAGAATCCGCTATCTCAGTAATGACCATATTGTTGTCGTTGAACGTCGTAATTCGCAGTGTGCCTGCTTTACCATCCATCGCATGCGAAGCGTTCACCATTATATTTAATAGTACTTGATTAAAAGCGCTAGGGGATAGCTTAACTTGATCACAGTGATTCAATTGTTTTTCNAGCGTGCAGCTATATTTTATTTGATTCCAAACAATGTTCAGCGTTTGCTCAATCAAGTCGTTCACAAGAACCACTGACTCTTCTGTCGTCTCTCGAACATAGCCCTTCATACTATTAGTGATCTCTTTTATTCGCGTACCGCCAGTAATGCTTTCGTCGACTAAGCTATTTGCATCGCTTAGCACGAAATCTAGATCCTCAATCTTCAAGGTTTTCTCAATTGAGACAAGAATTTCTTCATGATTTAGCTTTTCTGACTTGGATAACGATCCCATCAAATCAAGGAGTTGCTTCGTGAGCTGATCAAGGAAAAAGATATATTCCTTCAGTGTGCATAAATTACTCATCATAAAACCAACGGGATTATTGATTTCGTGAGCAATGCCAGCCGACATCTGACCTAAACTTGCCATTTTCTCTGTTAATATTAAGGCATCACGTTTTTGACTTAATTCAGATTCGATGGCCTTTAGCTTTCGGATTAGAGCAGTTTTTTCATCGGTAAGGTTATCGTTATCCTCAGTTATTGATGCGATTTGTGAATTTTGAGATTTTTTAACCGAAAGAGCTGTAGCGCCAATACATGAGGTTGAAACAATAATTAAACCAACCAAGAGGCCTACAGAAGTTGGGGGCATCAGGTAATAAAACAGAACTATTGTCAGTGCCGAAAATAATGATATCACAGACACAATAATAAGCAGCGGCGCTATTGATCTATCTTTCGATTTGTCTGTGTATGTTCTGCTAAACATAGAACTAACCCTGCAGCTTCTGATTTGTAAGCTAGTATAGACAAGAATAGTTTTTTAGGTTGTGTGATTTGGAGGAATATTAGTGAGCGATAAGCATATCATCGTTATAGTTGACGACGAGCAAGATGTGCTCAATTCAATGAAACGCGTTTTTCGGAAATCCCCGTTTGAAGTGCACACCTTTGACTCAGGAGAGAGAGCCGTCGAAGTAC
>NZ_LWFH01001061.1:0-1884 GCF_001635725.1 Oleiphilus sp. HI0066 | reverse complement strand
CGTCTCAGTTCTGAAGACGGTGCAGAATGCAGCCATAAGTTTTCAAATTGATAACTGAGGCGTTGTAATGTCATTGGGCTTTCAACGAAGGCTTGGCCTTTGTATCCATGCTCGCGACGACGTTCAACGGCATGCAGGTCATCACAGAGATATAGCCACTCTTTTGGTGCGATGCGCTTGTCATGTATTTTTCTGATACTCACAAAGCTTGAAAGTCGTTGTGCTAAATCGAGAATTGCGCTGTGCCCTGAGCTCGGGTGGCGATCATTCTCGAGGAGTAAGCGCACTTCGACGTGTCGGCTGTGTAGCACTAGTTCTTGGATGTGCGAGATAACTTCACGATCATTCAAGATAGGGTCGTCAAGGCTCTCACACAGCATGAATACTTTTCGTTGCGCGTTGCAAATCACCATGCGGCAAAGATCACGATAACTTCCCATTGAGTCGAAGCGGATGCTACGCATATCGTTTTCTTTTTGCTTTTCGCTGGTTTTCTTGATTGGTTTTGGGTTGTCGCCAATCAATTTAAAGCGAGGGCCAAGAGAGTCTAAGTTTGGGTGAACAAGCTCCGTGAGGCTTGTTTTATCATGCATGCCTGGAATCGTAATGTTCTCTTCCATGAATCCGGCATCGAGAAATAACTGAAGTTGCTGCTCGGAAACGGCGGTATTCACTTCGTTCACGCCTGCTTTATGAAGCTGTTTCAAACTATGGTTTAAAACTACTTCTCCGAGGCGTGTCTTGATATGTTCTTGGGCAACACTTAGAAAGTCGAGTCTAGCAAATTGAGCTGCAGGACGTGCGCCGCTTGCGGCGATTACATGGCCATTGAATAAGGCAATGCACAATCGCGAACCAGATAAGATGCGAGAACCCTTTAGTTGCTCGACTTCTTTTCTTACTTCTACGGGAAGCTCATTTTCACGTAAATAGTTAATATTGACCGAAGCCATAGACGGCACCGTTATTCCTAGTCGTTATTGTTAGTCACTTTCTAATTGCAAACTGCCTTTGTTTAGCAGAATAGCAATGACTTCTTGAGTTTCTAGCATATTGCAATAAGTTAATAAACTCTGTGCGTCAAATTCATCTTCTACACATAAGTGTTGAACAAATGTTAAATGCGCATTGTTCAGCTTAAACGACTCGCCATCAACGGAGAGATATACGTCCTTGTCGAGCGTGGTGTAGAAGAAACGAGAGCCTTCGTTTTTATATACGACATCTGATTGAGATAGCCCTTCTAATGCGTCTTGCACGTCACTTATGTCGTCGTCTGGAATAAGTATTTGGTTGTTTTTTGGTTTTGATAAGAAGCTGCCAAGCCATTCATTGAACATTTCTTTATCAGAAATACTGTCGAGCAATAATTGCTGCAGTGCAGCTTTGTCGTTATCTGAAATCAAGGCGCTTTCATATTGATGTGCTCGATTAGGATCCGAAAAAAACGGGTTAACCTTTGCTTTTTCGCATAAATAATCGGTAAAGCTACTTAGGGCTTCTAGCGCCTTCGGTGCTCTGAATCCGACAGATAAAGTAATGCAGTCGTTTTCTGCAATGCCGTAATGCGCAAGCTTGGGTGGAACATAAAGAATGTCACCAGGCTTCAATACCCAGTCATCGCTTGTTTCAAATTCTTCTAAGATGCTTAAATTTGTATCTGATCTTGTTGGTGTTGTTGCGTCACACCATTGGCCTAAACGCCAATGGCGTTCACCATAGGCTTGCACCAAAAATACATCATAGAAATCACAGTGTGGGCCGACGCTGCCGCCTTTGGGTGCGTATGAAGCCATGATGTCGTCAAAGCGCCAATCAGGAATAAAGTTAAACAACTTTTTGAGTGCGTTGGCCTCAGGAAGCCAGGCATCTAGCTGTTGGATG
>NZ_LWFH01001060.1:0-1782 GCF_001635725.1 Oleiphilus sp. HI0066 | reverse complement strand
ATCAGTCAACTACTAAGCATACCCTTACTTTGCTTGTTTGAAGCAGTCGATATCCTGCTCGTTAATTCCTTGCAAATCTTCTTTTACGAAAGAGTTATCAAGCTTTCTGAGCTCTTTGCACATCTGATTCATACGCTCATCAACCAAATGCATATGATCAAGCATACTTCTGATAGATCGCGCCACTGGGTCAGGCATTTCTTCGCTCAAACCATATGCATCGAAGCCGAAATTCTCTTCCATTTTTTTACGCTTCGATTCATCAACGCTGGCCTTTGAAGTCGGTACAGACTTCAAAATGATTCGCCCAGGGATACCAACCACCGTCGCTTCTGCAGGAACTGCTTTCGTTACAACCGCATTCGAACCAACTTTTGCATTTTCACCAACCTCAAAGGGGCCGAGAACCTTGGCGCCTGCACCGACAACCACTCCATCTTTCAAGGTTGGGTGTCGCTTACCTTTATTCCAGCTAGTCCCGCCAAGCGTCACGCCTTGGTACAAAGTGACGTCATCACCGATCACAGCTGTCTCTCCGATCACAACACCCATGCCGTGATCGATAAAAAACCGCCGCCCAATGGTCGCGCCTGGATGAATTTCAATCCCTGTAAACCACCGACTCACTGAAGAAATAAAACGCCCCAACCATTTAAAATCGTTTCTCCAACAGCTATTAGCGATCCTGTGGAACCAAAGAGCATGCAGCCCAGGGTAGTTTGTCAAAACCTCGAATGTATTCCGTGCCGCCGGATCACGGTGAAACACACTTTGAATATCTTCTTTCATCGCTTTGAACATTACTTACCTACTTAATCGTTTTCTCAACACTTTTGAGTATACCCCGCAAAATGTTAACTTCCATTTTGTCGAGATGGCGACGCTGAAACAATCGTCGTAATCTTGGTAAAAGTTGACCTGGATTGTCGGGGTCATAAAAACCAGTCTGAACCATAACGCGCGTCAGATGATCTAGCATACCGCCAACTTCTTCTTGTGAACTTAACTCTTCATCCCAGTCACCTGATTTGCCATCACGTACTGTTTTGAGCAACTGCGAATCGAGACCTTGTAATGCGGTCATTCTCAATTCATACGTAATAACTTGAACAGCCATTGCCAAATTCAATGAAGAGTAAATCGGGTTGGCTGGGATATTTACATGGCTATTGCATTGCTGTAGCTCTTCATTCGTTAAGCCGCTCGATTCACGACCGAATACATAGCCAACCTCAATTGGGGCTGTATTCGTACTAATCAAGTCCAGAGTATCTTCAGCGGCGACACGAGGGTTAACAATTGGCCAAGGAAAACTTCGAACACGTGCACTAGCGCCAACCACATGCTGACGATCCTTCAAGGCTTCAGCGAGACTATCAAACACCTTAACATTCTCAATAATATCTACAGCACCTGCAGACCTGCTTACCGCCTCATCAGAGGGAAAGTCTTGAGGACTCACCAAACGCAAGTCACTTAAGCCCATATTTTTCATCGCTCGCGCAACGGCACCAATATTTCCAGCATGCGTCGTTCCGACCAAAATAACGGCAACGTTGTCATTGAGATAATTTAAAATATCGAGACCAGACTCCGGCTCTTGCACCCTTAACCACTCCAATAAAAAGAACTGCGACTATAATTGAGGGCAAGTATATTCATATATTGTGAACAAAACCGCTTTTTTGCTGCAATAAAACTCTTTTTTGCTATTATGCGCGCCACAAGATTAGGACTAGGTGAAAAGAATGCAACCGATTCTGAAAATCGCGCTCCGCGCTG